>JAAZEK010000284.1 GCA_012512335.1 Clostridiales bacterium
CTGGATCTTGTCAATGAGCATAAAGAGCTGGTACATGGAGTCAACTTCAATTATCGCATGAATCCATTGGTTCAGGATATCAAACATAAAATAAGTAACGGAGAAATTGGAACACCAAAATTGATACATGGTTCTTACCTACAGGATTGGTTGTTGTTTGACACCGATTACAACTGGCGTTTAGAGCCTGAAATAGGTGGAGCTTCCAGATGTATAGCGGATATCGGATCACACTGGATGGATATGGCACAGACAGTAACAGAAGCAAAAATTACTGAAGTATGTGCAGATCTCGTTATTGTACTACCTGTACGTAAGAAAACAAAAAGCATGGTGGAAACCTTCTCTCAAAATACCGATATGGAATATGAAGAGAAGGAAATCAAGACAGAGGACTATGGTGCTGTTCTTTTTAAGATGGATAATGGCTGTCATGGTGTATTTCATGCATCTGAGGTCAGCGCAGGTAGAAAATGCTATCTAAACATTGAAGTTAACGGTACAAAGGCTTCTCTTTACTGGAATCAGGAAAACGCAGATCACATGTGGATGGGATTTCGTGAACAACACAATATGCAGATTATGCGCAATCCACTGCTCGTGGACCCCAAGGTGCAGCCATATACCTATCTGGCATCTGGACACCCTGAGGGATGGAATGATGCAATTAAGAACAATATTTATAGTTTTTATAAATTTATTGTTGATGGAAAAGAAGTAGGCAAGGATTCCTGTGATTTTGCTACTTTTCAAGAAGGACATTATATCTTGAAGCTGACAGAAGCCATACTTGAAAGCAATAAGGATAGAAAATGGGTTAATGTTTAATCTTTAAAAATATTTCATGTTAGGAGATATTACTATGGCAAAGTTTAGATTTACAGTAGGACCTTGGAATGTCCACGAAGGGCATGAAACCTTTGGGCCTGGTATACGACCAACAATATCTTTAGAGGAAAAGATTAAAAAGTTTGCGGAGATTGGAATGGACGGTGTACAATTTCACGACGATGATGCAGTTCCAGATATAAACAATATGAGTCAGAAGGCTATTGTGGATTATGCAAAGGACGTAAAGGCTATGCTGGATAAGTATGGTCTGTTTGCAGAGTTTGTTGCGCCGCGCTTATGGTTTGATAAGCATACAAATGACGGTGGATACACTGCCAGTTTGAAGGAAGACTATGATTTTGCTATATGGAGATCGTTACGATCTATTGATATTGCAAAAGCATTGGGAACAAACAAAGTCCAGCTTTGGTTGGCTCGTGAAGGCACATTATGTGCTGAAGGTAAAAATCCAGTAGAGAAGATAATACAAATGAGAGATGCTTTTAATACGATTTTGGAATATGACCCTGAAGTGCAAATATTAATTGAGCCTAAGCCGAATGAGCCGATTGACAGAAGCTACTGCGGAACGGCTGGCCACGCCATTGCTATAGGCGAACAGACAATAGATCCTTCCAGAGTGGGGCTCTGTATTGAGAGTGCACATTCTGTTCTTGCAGGTCTTGATCCAACAGCGGATATGGCCTTTGCTATAGCATGGGGCAAGTTGTGGGGCGTTCACTTAAACGATCAAAACAGCATCCGTTATGATCAGGACAAAGCCTTTGGAGCTGAGAATCTAAGAAGTGCATTCAATCAGGTTAAGGTGTTGTATGAAAATAATTTTGGTGACAAAGGTGAATGTGTAGGCCTCGACGTAAAAGCAATGCGTACACAGCCAGTAGAAGATTGTTATCGCCATATAATCAATAGCAAACGCCTATTTGAGATTATGTTGGATAAGGTGAAACAGTTTGATTATAAATTTCAAGAAGAATGTGTGAAGGAGCAGAACTTCGAGAAGTTAGAAATGTATGTGCTGGAACTGCTGTTAGGTGTGAGGTAGATTAGACTACATTCCATCATAATTAACATATTGACTAGTGGGGAGTGGATTGTTTCTTTGTAGCGCATTCCCAGTTATAGGAGGAAGTGAAATGAACTATCAGTTAATGGCAGGAGCAAGTAAAACAAATATAACACCTAAAGTTGGAGCTTATCTTCAAGGATATGGACCCAATACGATAAGTGAATCAATAAATGATGATCTTACTGCGACAGCAATTGCATTTGAGTATGGTGAAACACGGGTTCTTTTTATTTCGGCAACAGTTTGTTCAGTTCAAACAGAGTTATCTAAAAGAATTAGAAAACTTATTAGTGAAGAAGCTGATATTTCAGAAAACAATATCATTCTATCGCCAACCCATACCCACTCAGGACCTAGAGCTAATGGGATTTCAGGCTGGGGAGATATTGATACGGAGTACTGTAATATGATCCTTATTCCTCAGGTTGTTAAAGCTGCAAAGGAAGCTATTGATAGTTTAAAACCTGCAAAGATAGGGGTTGGAACGACCGAAAGTCTTGTAGGTATAAACAGAAGACAATATGATGTCGATGGGATTATAAGATTAGGGCAAAATCCATGGGGCCTCTTTGATAAAACCATGACTGTGTTAAGCTTAAAAGGCGAGGATAATAAACCTATTGCCAATATTATTCACTATGGTGCACATTGTACTGCGTCAGGTGTAAATACTGAAATTTCACGTGATTGGGCTGGTGTAATGATAGATAGATTGGAAGAAGAAAGCGGAGCAATCACAGCGTTTTTCAATGGTGCAGAAGGGGATGTGGGGCCACGTTTGACAAATGGTGGCACAATGGCAAATATCCATTATGCAATGGAACTTGGTGCAGTTGCAGCACAGGATGCTTTACGTGCATATAAAACTATTAAGCAATATAAAAGCGTATCAGTTGATTGTGTAACAGATCGAATCAAATTGCCATATGAACCAAGAATACCACTTGAGGAAGCTGAAGAAAAAATAAAGGCACTTACTAATACTACAGTGAATACAGCAGGATTACGGCATTATTTTTTAAGTAATGTAATTGCATCTTACAAAGCAGAAGAGCCTGAAAAAACCCATTTGGAATTTCCACAGACAATAATTCGTATTGGAGAGGTTGTTTTTATTCCTTTCCCATTTGAGATGTTCTCGGAAATGTCTATACGTTTAAGACATTATAGTTCTTACACTCATACACTTTGCCTAAGTAATACAAATGGTGCTAATGGTTATTTACCATCTCAAGATCAAATATGCAGAGGTGGTTATGAAATTGACGTGTTCAAACATCAAAGTGTTCAACAACTAACTAATGATGCAGATAATTATATTATTAATGAGAACTTGAGGATTATGAAAAAACTATGAACTAAGTATATAATATAATTGGTTTCCTAAGCAGCTAGGTAAAATTATGTGGCAAAGGAGAAAGTGTAATGAATAATTAGCTTATGGTAGGGGTAAACAGAGTAGATATCACTCCCGAAATTGGGGCATATCTTTATGGATACAATCCCGACACAATCAGTGATTCTATCAATGATAGGCTAACAGCTACTGCTATTGCATTTCAGTATGGAAGCACATGTGTTCTGTTAATTTCTGCAACAGTCTGTCTAATTAATACAGAACTTTCCAATAACATAAGGAAACAGATAAGTAAAGTATCAGCTATTCCTGAAACTAATATTATCCTATCCTCAACTCACACTCATTCTGGGCCTAGAACAAATGGAACTACCGGGTGGGGAGATATAGATACAGAATACTGTAATAAGATTTTTATTCCTCAGATTATTAAAGCTGCTAAGGGAGCACTTAATAGTTTAAAACCTGCAAAGATTGGAGTTGGAACAACTGACAGTTATGTAGGTATAAATAGACGACAATATGATGCCGATGGCATTATAAAATTAGGTCAAAATCCGTGGGGTATTTTTGATAAAACTATGACCGTGTTAAGCATAAAAGGCGAGGACGATATACCTATTGCCAACATCATTCATTATGGTGCACATTGTACGGCTGCGGGTAATAACATTGAAATCTCACGTGACTGGCCTGGTGTAATGATAGACAGATTGGAAAAACAGAGTGGAGCAATCACTGCATTTTTTAATGGAGCTGAAGGGGATGTAGGGCCACGTTTAACCAATGGTGCTACAGTGGGGAACATTGACTATGTAATGGAACTTGGTGCGGTTGCGGCTCAGGACGCATTGCGTGCATATAAAACAATTAAGGAATACAAAAGCGTATCAGTTGATTGCGTAGCTGAAATCATTAAACTACCGTATGAGCCTAGAATTCCACTTGTAGAAGCCGAAGAAAGAATTAGCTTGCTTACAAATACCACTGTAAACACAGGAGGACTTAAACATTACTATCTAAGCAATGTGATTGCATCTTACAAAGCTGGAGAATCTGAAAAAACACATATGGAAATTCCACAATCAATAATCCGCATAGGAGAAGTTGTATATATTCCATTCCCATTTGAAATGTTTTCTGAAATGTCGATTCGTTTGAGGCATTACAGTCCTTACACCCATACGCTTTGTTTAAGCAATACAAATGGTTCCAATGGGTACTTACCGTCTCAAGACCAGATTTGCCGTGGTGGTTATGAAATTGAAGTTTTCATGCACCAAAATGTGCAACAACTTACTAACGATGTGGATAATCATATTATTAATGAAAATTTAAAAATGCTGAATGAGATGCAACGCCATAGTAGCTAAAAATTGTTGTTGTTCACAGCTAGCTAAATGAAATAATAAAAAAAATCTGCTCACTGTTGTAACAAAATTAGCTGTTATTAGAAAATGGTTTTTACCAGTAGTTTACAACATTAAACCTTATGTGTTAGAATTGCGGTATTGGCACCCGGCGTTTCATGTAGGATTATGTCGGTTTATAAACTAAAAAATGACAATAGTGAGCAATTAATGTACTATAATTAACAGAAAAGGTGGCCAGCAGTGGAATTATATAGGTATCGTGATGAATCTGAAAACAAGAAAAATGTACTGAAAACGATTTACGACTATAATCGAAGAGGAGAATTTGTTACCAGGAATATTTTATCAGAAGAAACTGGTTTGAGC
>JAAZEK010000285.1 GCA_012512335.1 Clostridiales bacterium
AAGCAGAGGATTGAACAGCCCTTTTTTGATTTGCTTGTGTATCCCTGTGTTTACTTTGCATTTTCTATTTGGAATCCGAGGTTTGCTTGGAGGAATTATTGGAGTGGTGGTAGGATTTTTAGCAATTTTACCAGCTATAAAAAGTGTAGCAGATGCAATACTGAATATAAGTGACATGCTTATTATCAATGGAATCGGACTAATTCTCTTTTATATTATTCCCTATAATTTACTAAATCGTGGAGTTATGAACCTTGATCAGCTACATAGTTTACAAAAAGAGAAGAGTGAATTAGATAATACGAACCATAAGCTTTTAGCCTTGCTTGAAATGGCTGGCCGATTCCAATTGGAAAAAGGTATGGCTCAGATTATGAATAGACTCCTAAGGCTTTGCAGTGAATTATTTTCATCAGATGAGGTTTGTATATTCCTAATACGTGGCGGGGAAGTGGAGATCTACGGAACGCCTCCTACTGCTGAGGAAAAGGAGGGAATCTACCAAATGATTATAGAACAAAAAAATAAAAGTCTACAAGAAGCGAAGAGCGATTATGTTTTTCGTAAGAATGCGTTGGTTATTCCCCTTATTCGTGGTACCCGAACTGATGGCATTCTTTACTTCAGCTTATGGAATCATCGTGAAATAAGCAATGGAGATGCAATTTTGTTCACTATGATTGCTAATATGGTGTGCACATATTTAGAAAACCATGATTACGTTGAAGTTATAAAAACCCAGTCCTTATCTAATACCAGCATTTTATTAAACCACCTGGACTCGGGAAAACCAGTTAAGGGTATTTTGGATAAACGAATTATTTCCCAGGAATTAATGGGCCAGGAAGTATAATCACCCTTATACTGTGATGCCAAATGATACCAGTAAAATATTACTATGAAAAAAAGCATGAAATGAGCTCTATTAATGAATACTAATACCATCACAATGAAAAAGGAGGAAAAACAATGTGGTGGGATCCATGGAATGGCTTTGGTAATAGTAATGGTAATGGCTCATTTTTGCCTTTTGGTATTTTTCGACCTGATGGTGACAATAACAACATTAAAAATAGTAGCGACTCCTATCATGTGTATGTTAACGGAGATTATGTAGGAGATAAGGAATTGATTACCCAAGGGGAAGAAGGTACATCGGTTATCCACGATTATTTAGAATCCAGAGGATTTCAAGATTTTGGTGTAAAGCTAGAAGGAGATAGAATCGATGTTGAATCGGAGGAGCCACACCAGTCTGATGACATGAAAAGACATTTAGCTGTTTATTTGAGCATCAGGTAAGCATAGGAGTAATGCTAGATGAGTATGATTAATTAGCTACAGCTAAGTGCTGTAGCTTTTTTTGACTTGGAACAATTTAGACAAATTTTTCTAGGCTATCAAACATGGCCGTAATTTCATACCCATCTTCTAGACATCGATGCGGGCAGCCTACACAACTTCGCAACTGCTCCTCCCATGCAGCCAAAGCCGATCTCAAAATTAATTGAGTTTGTGCATACGAATTGTTTGGATGGAATTCATACACATATTTTCCGTTGAAAACCACACTTGCCGTGGAACCGGTCTGCATGTCATGGATGCTTTTCTTTAAACGTTTTGCGTAATATACACAAAATGCTATGATTTTATCTTCGGAGTGGCGCTTCCTATAGTTTGTTAGTTTCCGGCTTTTTGTAATTTCCATGTACAACAGGTTCGCGTACTCATACAGTAACCAGTTCAATTTAATCTTGTCACCATTATCTTGGTAGAAACTTTCTGCTTTTACATTATCGAAGCTCATATAAATTCTTTCTCCTTCTGTACTGAATAATGCTATATTCAACATTGAGTATTTAGAATCCTGCTTATTTATCTAACTGTAAATTAAAATCGTCTATTGCTATGTTTTATAAAAAGGTATAGGGTCTCGACTTTTTTATTAAGGAGAATTTGGTAACTATGACTATTAATGTCTATCGATAATCCTTCAGACCCAACATGCTGTAAATAGTTTCTTATTGTAACAAAGTCTATATGAGAAATTTTTATCATAAACCTTGCCAGTTAGTTCCTTAAACTCCCAAACTCCTTTTTCTAATGTTCTCTCTTTAGTTTTCCCATGTGTTTCCCTTTTTTTTAGCTCGTAATTATCAACTCTGGACTCCACCCTTCTCGTCACATCGGGGAGGGAGTTGAGTACATATATGTTAGTTTTCTTAAGTTTAAACTGTTAAGAGTTATAAGTTAAATTTTATCTAAAATAGAGGATTTTGTAACAAGGTGTCGAATTATATAATTCAAAACAAGAACGTAAGGAGGAAAGGTGCTTAAATGAAAACTAATGATTTGAATAACTTTGATGCTGAACGAATTATTTATTCTTATGAAAACACTGATGAGGTTATTAGATCGAAAATGGAGGCCGAGGTTCATGAAAAGATCTTTGATTTTGTTAAAAAGTGGGCAAAAAAACTAGGTAAAGAACTCGTTAAAAGTATACAGTATTTATGGGATGCTCTTATTGACCCTCAAGTACCTTGGAAGGCAAAATCTATAGTTATTTCATCTTTAGCGTATGCCATATCTCCAGTAGATGCTATACCTGATTTCTTGCCAGGAGGATTTGCAGATGATGCAATTGTTCTTGCTGCGGCAGTAGCTGCTGTTGCTAAAATACTCGTACAGCACGGTATTAATATTAATGTTAGTAAAACAAGTGACATGCAACGTGCTGCAAATGGTGAAGATGTTTTTTAGAAAAAATTAAAATTAGCTTATAATATGTATATGTAAGGCATATAAGGCCTAAATGTCTAGCATGAGTTATTCGGAGAAATGCGAATGCTACTTTCCCCAAACAGTCTCTGTATAAGAAATGCGAAAGCTACTTTTATGCAGATTTTTTTCGTTTGTGAGTAATTAATGATAAAGCCATGGGTACTTTATGAGAAGAGATTAAATATACTACATAATCTAAAGCTCATCACTTATAAAATTTTTAGAAGGAAAGACAGAACTAATGTAGAATATTAGTGTTAAGGTACGCTTCGAGCAAGTATAATACAGCTGATACAGCCATATTGATACAGCTATAGTAGAAGCTACAAAAAAACAAAGGGGTTCTGTTGATGGACTTTAAAGAAATACAAAGCTTATCGGAAAAGTTAAAAGCCAATGTGCAGAAGGTAATTGTGGGTAAGTCGGAGATTATCGACTACATGATGATTGCCTTAATTGTTTCTGGTCACATCCTACTGGAAGATGTTCCAGGTACGGGAAAGACTTTGCTAGCCAAGTCTGTGGCTCGGTCCTTAAATATGGAATTTAAGAGAATTCAATTCACACCAGATCTGCTTCCTACGGACATTAGTGGTCTAAACTATTACAATCAAAAGGCAGAAGAGTTTATCTTTCGGCCAGGTCCAGTATTCAGCAATATTTTGTTAGCAGATGAGATCAATCGTGCAACACCAAGAACTCAATCCAGTCTTTTAGAGTGCATGGAAGAATATCAGGTGACCATAGACGGGGAAACCAGGCCACTAGATAAGCCGTTTATGGTAATCGCAACTCAAAACCCAGTGGAAACTCAGGGGACTTTTCCATTGCCAGAAGCCCAATTAGATCGCTTTTTGCTTAAGATGAAAATGGGCTATCCTTCCACCGAAGAAGGCATAGAAGTGTTAAGCCGATTTAAGGAGAATCAGCCTTTAGAGGAAATGAATCCAGTTGCTACTAAGGAAGAAATTCAGGAAGCTCAACGAAGCTATTCCAACACCTATGTTAGTGACGATGTTTTACAATATATCATGGAAATAGTTGAGAGAACCCGAAAACATACTGATGTTGTTTTAGGTGTCAGTCCTCGTGGTAGCCAAGCCCTACTAAAATGCGTTCAGGCACATGCTATTTTGAAGGGGCGATCCTATGTAATACCCGACGATGTCAAAGCTATGGTGAAGCCGACCTTAGGTCACCGCATAATTTTAAATAATACTTCAAGGCTAAAGGAAAACTATAACGAACAAATTTTGGATCAAATTCTCCGAGATACCCCAGTACCCTCTGAAGAGAATCTGGTCAACTAACCCTCGACTAAAGTCGAAGGCATGAAGCAGAACTGCATTGCAGGGATGTTTCAGCCTGGTTGATTAGCCTAAGTGCAAAAGAACAACGGTTCTTTCAGCACTACGTTGTTTTTGTCACGACACCCATGGACGTTATCCTAATCTGTGGCTCTGTCGTCTGTGATTAAAAGCTCTCTTGGGTTAATGGGAGCGGTGTTGCAGATGTAAAAAGCAATTACAACATTGGCGAAGGATAACTAACCAGTCTATTGACTGGCACTATGTCTTAAGTGACATATGAAGGGAGTAAAGTTATGGTTTATGTACTTAATCT
>JAAZEK010000286.1 GCA_012512335.1 Clostridiales bacterium
TATAATTAGTATAGAACTTACAGATGCTTAAGGGGGTGGAAACGTTGAAAAAAGCATCCAAAGATAAACTCTTCGGAACGCAGAAGCAGCAGTTGAAGGATTTGACCAAAGAAGAATATCTGGCCTTAAGAACTATGTCACATTTAGCCAAGAACATGTATAACGTGGGGCTATATAATGTTCGGCAATATTACTTTGAGAATAGAGAATATCTATCCTATGAATCCAATTATCCATTATGTAGAACCAATGAGAACTATGAAGAATTAAACAGTAATATTGCACAACAAATACTAAAGGAAGTAGATGGTAGCTTTAAATCCTTTTTCTCCTTAATTAGATTGGCTAAGGAAGGAAAACAAGATTTTAAGAGTATAAGACTTCCTGAGTATCTTGAGAAGGATGGGTTCTTTAGCATAATCATAGGTCAAATCAGAATAAGTAAACATGGTATTTTGAGTATTCCAATGTCACCTGCCTTTCGAAGAGAATATGGTAGCGTCAAAATTAAAGTCCCTGATAATTTAAAAAACAAGAAAATAAAAGAGATTAGAATTATCCCTAAATACAATGCTAGGTTCTTTGAGATCCAGTATGTCTATGAAATACCAGAATCAGAGGAAAAGTATAACCCAAACAATGCACTGGCTATAGATTTAGGATTAGATAATCTCTGTACTTGTACAACTAACCATGGTGATGCTTTCATTATTGATGGTAAGAGGTTAAAATCAATTAATCAAGGGGCTAACAAACAAAATAAAGTACTACGAAGCAATAAGGATAAAAGAGGGATAGAGGGCACTACCAGGAAACAGCAAACATTATGGAACAAGCGTAATAATAAGGTAAATGACTACATCAGCAAGACCTGCTCCTATATCATCAAGTACTGTATAGAGAATGATATAGGCAATATTGTAATAGGTTATAACCCTGAGTTACAAAGGAACTGTAATATGGGAAGAAGTAATAACCAAAACTTTGTAATCATACCTTTTGGTCGCATATCAGATAAATTGGATTATCTGTGTACACGGAATAATATTGAATTTCACAAACAAGAAGAAAGCTATACTAGTAAGTCCGATTTCTTAGTTAATGATCTACTTCCAGTATTTGAGCCTAAGAAAGAGGTGACCTATATATTTAGTGGCAAAAGGATTAGCAGAGGACAATATCAATCAGCAGTAGGCAAGGTTATCAATGCTGATGTTAATGGAAGCCTAAATATCCTTCGAAAATTAAATATTGTGAATCTTACAAAAATTCAGTGTTCTTCGGATATACTTAAGCAGCCAAGCCGGATTAAGATAGCATAAGAACTTAAATAAACGTAAGCTGATAGACTTTTTAAGTCTTACAGTGTAGAGGCGAATTGGATACGCCTTATTGCTTGCAATAGAATCTCGTGACTTTAGTCATGAGAGGTTCAAGTTATAATTACATTAGAATATTCCATTTGGGGGTGAAAACAAATGAATTGGAAGGAAATCAGAGAAATCTATCCAGATCAATTTGTAAAATTCAAGGTATTGAAGTCACACATTAAAGAAGATCGTGAATACGTTGACGAGATAGCCTTTATAGGTCCAGTTAACGACGATGAAGCAACAAAAGAACTTTTGCATGCTGGGAACAATGAGCTGGTTTATCATACTTCAAAAGAAGATATTGTTGTATTACTAAGAACTAGAATCGGTTTAAGGAGATTATTCGGGAATGCAAATTGAATATAGAGATGGCTTGCTCTTCACAGAGATAGAAGTTGTATATAATGGGAAACGAAAAAGTATTGCTAATATTGTAGTAGACACAGGGGCATCAAAAACATTGATATCCCAAGATTCCGTTGATGATATTGGGATAAAGGTGAAAAGAGAGGATGAAATAGTAACCTCGTACGGAATCGGCGGAAAAGAACATGCCTTTGTAAAGAAAATAGATAAAGTTTTGGTTGGAGACTATTTTGCTGAAGAAATTGCTTTAGAATTTACAGTTATACAATATGAAGATATAAATGGGCTGCTGGGATTGGATTTATTAATGGACGCAGGCTTTAACATAAATTTGAAAGACTTAAAAATGGACCTGCATGGATAACAGTGCAGCTTTTTTATTCATAAAATAAGGTAATGAAAAGAACATCGGATAATAAAAGATTCACACAAGGGCTCGAAAGAAGAAAGAACATGTAGCAGTTCTCTGTGGCATGAACATGAAGAAGGACTCGCCACATTCCTTCACCGGGCGGGAAGACGACGCTAAAGAAGAAAGGCTCTGTGAGTCTGGTTCGGGAACGTCGTGAATCAGTAACGTTAACTTCAATATGGTGGGTTGACCGGGCATTCTGTCCGGATTTGCTAAGGAGCTTCCTTGGTGGTTTATATTACTTCACACTTGTAGAAAACTACGAGCTAACGATTAGTTTATAATCTTACTAACAAACAGGAATTTGAGGAGGTATTCTGTATATGGATCCAAGATTTAAGTTTAATGAAGATGAAGAAAATTATGACAAACATAGACCCACATATGTTAAGGAGCTTTATCAAGATATAATTAATTATTCAGGCATTTGCAAAGATAGTGTAGTTTTAGAAATAGGTATTGGAACAGGCCAAGCAACATTACCTTTTTTAGAAACAGGATGTAATATAACAGCTGTCGAACTTGGTGATAAACTTGTGGCATATTCAAGGAAGAAATTTTCCAACTACCATAATATTGAAATTATTAATGCTGACTTTACTGAAAGTATTTGGAATGATAATTCTTATGATTTAGTATTTTCAGCTACAGCTTTTCATTGGATACCTCAGAAACAGGGATATAATATGGTAAAATCTATTTTGAAATCAAAGGGAACAATAGCTCTATTTTGGAACCATCCATTCCCAAATCGTTTGGATGATGAAACTAATATTGTAAACAGAAGAGTTTACAATAAATATCGGCCTTCAAGCAAACCTATTGTTGAATTCACGGAAGAAGATTGCCAAAA
>JAAZEK010000287.1 GCA_012512335.1 Clostridiales bacterium
CCAAGCATTTTTCTGCATGTTTCTCATTAAAATGAATTATTTCTTCCAGTGAGCGACATTTATTCCCAGTTGCTGTCGTACTCAAGTAAGAATTCAAGCATTGTTTAAACTCATGCAATAATATTTGGAAATCGTTTTTTTGATGTGGTAAATCAACATCCACCACATCGGCTCCAGCATCTATAAATATTTGTTTGGCGTATTTCGAAAGCTCTCGTTGTTCTTCTGACCAATCACCTTCATATCCAAGGTTAAAACCGACTTTCTTACCTACTATACCATCTATCCGTAGATAATCAGTATAGTCGTCCGGAATGTGGTTTTTTTGTCCCCAAGTAGACGGATCATTGGGATCACATCCAACAAGAATGTTTAATAAGGATGCAGTGTCTTCAACATTCCTAGTCATTGGTCCGGCAGTATCTTGAGCGCTACAGATGGGAATTATACCATATCGACTGATCAATCCTCTAGTTGGCTTTAAACCAACTATCGAATTGTTGTTTGATGGCCATATGATAGAACCATCGGTTTCTGTTCCAATACTTAGACTGGCTAGATTTGCAGCCATCGCTACAGCTGAGCCAGAACTAGAACCCCAAGTATCTCCATCTCTCTTGTAGGGATTAATAACCTGACCACCTCGACTACTATAGCCATTCTTCATATTATATGCCATAAAGTTTGCCATTTCAGTCATATTTGTTTTTCCAATTATGACCAGCCCGGCTTCACGTAGTTTTGTCACGATGAAAGCATCAAAAGAGGCATAGTTATCATCAAGAGCCAGAGCACCAGCGCTCGTGTGCATCTTATCATTAGTGTTTATATTATCCTTTAGTAAAATGGGTATGCCGTGTAAAGGACTGCGAATAATTCCGGATTGTCGTTCCCTATCCATCGCTTGAGCTATGTAGATAGCATCAGGATTCACTTCGATGATAGAATTTAATTTCGGTCCACTTTTATCTATTGTTGCAATTCTTTTTAGATATTGCTCAACTAAATCAAAGGATGTGATTAGATTATTGTTCAACGCAGATTGAATTGTTGTAACAGTTGCTTCCTGAATTTCAAACATTATTCCTCCTCAGTATTCAAACACTCAGTCAAGTAAATACTCCAATAGGCAGTTAAGCCTACCCCAAGAGCATTCTCATCTATATCAAACTGATTGTGGTGTAAGGGAAAAGAAGATTCGATACTTCCATGAGTGCCAAGACGGAAGAATGCTCCGGGTATCTTTTGTAGATAAACGGAGAAATCTTCTCCTACAGGCGTAGGAGCAATATCCTCATACTGTATCCGCGTATATTTACTTAGTGCTGTCCGTATTAAAGATATTTTTTCCGAATTGTTAATCAACGCAGGGTAGCCTTTCGATTCACGTAGTGTGATGGTTGTATCATAGATTGAAGAAGTCCCTACAACAATCTTTTGAATCTTCTCAATTATTCTTCGATAAGCTTCATGCTGAAAAGTTCTAATTGTCCCTTGTAGTGTTACTTCGCCAGGAATTACATTATACGAGTTACCACCGTGAATAGAGCAAATACTCACGATGGTATCTCGTATAACAGGAAATCCACGACTTGTAATCTGATTGATAGAATTGATTAACGAGGCTGCTGCTGAAACAGTATCTTGAACTGTTCCAGGAAGAGCGCCGTGCCCCCCAGTTCCTCTAATAGAAATAGAAAAGGAATCACTTGCTGCCATATACGGCCCTTCACATAATCCAATCATACCAACTGGTAATTCATTTGTGACATGTAGACCATAGATAGAATGTATGGCCTCATGATCCAGTAATTCTAGGATCTCTATAGCTCCTCCGGGGGGTTTCTTCTGCATGCTGGAAGATAAATATAACATCCCCCATTAGGAATTCCCTGTTTTGAGCCATGCTCTCTATCAGACCTAGGATGATAGCAGTGTGGCTGTCGTGACCGCAGGCATGCATAACACCAGGATTGACCGATCGGTATGAATGATGGCTAAGCTCATCAATTGGCAATGCATCAATATCAGATCTAAATGCAATTGACTTATTTTTTTGACTTGATTTAATACCAGTTATTTTTGCAATAATTCCTAGTGTCGTTTGCTATGAATATGGCGGCTGTCGGTGGGTCGGTTCTAAGCGATGAGCTTGGTATGATGGGTGGCTC
>JAAZEK010000288.1 GCA_012512335.1 Clostridiales bacterium
AGATTGACCAATTTGTGGATATAGCCAAGGTAGAACAAGGAGATACATGTGTTCATTGCGGAAGTCCTTTGAAGTTAAGCAGAGGGATAGAAGTAGGTAATATATTCCAGCTAGGAACGAAGTATTCAAAGTCCATGGGTATGGAATATATGGATGAAGACGGCAAGCTGCAAACACCTATTATGGGTTGCTACGGCATCGGTGTAGGCCGACTGTTGGCCTGCGTCATAGAAGACAACCACGATGATTATGGTCCCATTTGGCCAAAAGCAATAGCACCATGGTTAGTTCATATTTGTATGTTGAACAAGAACGAAGTAAATGATTTGGGGCATGAGATCTATAATGATTTGAAAAAGGATTGGGATGTATTATTAGATGATCGAGGAATGGGTGCAGGTGCTCAATTTGCTGATGCAGACCTATTGGGAGCTCCAGTCCGAATTATTTTAAGTAAGCGAAATGTAGCCAATGGTCAAGTGGAAATTGTGACCAGAGACAAGAGTATCAAGAAACTAGTTCCTATAGCCGATGTCAGGCAGGAAGTAAAAGCGATCTTGGAAGGAGAATAAAGATGAAGGATATTAAAGAAATCAGGATAAAAGTTAAAGACTTTCTAAAGAAGAATGACATGGACTATGAAAGAATCGATATTAAAAAGGAAGCGGAAACCTTTATTGAAGATATGAGCATGGGTTTAGCAGGTGAACCAGGATATTTGGATATGTTACCTACCTACATCCCTATGAATGATGTTATTCCATCTAACGAGCCAGTTATAGTTATGGATGCAGGAGGCACTAATTTCCGTGTAGCTACGGTTTACTTTGATGACAAGAAAAATGCTGTCATAAACGACTTTGCAAAGTACTCAATGCCAGCTATGAAGGAAGAGATTAGCAAGGAAGAATTCCTAAAAACCGTAGTTGAATTCCTAAAGCCTGTTATAGATAAAAGCAACAAAATCGGCTTTTGCTTCTCCTATCCCATTGTAATTCAACCTAATGGTGATGGTAAGCCCCTACGATTTAGTAAAGAAATAAAATTGGACAGCCTCATTGGGGAACCCTTAGGAGCTTTGATTCTAGAGGCCTTAAAAGAAGCTGGTTATACAGATGAAAAGAAAATTGTACTACTTAATGATACGGTTTCTACCCTTTTAGGTGGAAAAGCTACATATGATCATAGGAATTTTGATAGCTATGTTGGCTTCATACTGGGTACTGGTACCAACACATGTTATATAGAAAAGGGTGCCAATATCAGTAAGCTAAAGGATTTGGGTACGGAATATGAAACCATGTTAATTAATATGGAGTCTGGTGCTTATAGCAGAGCTCCCTATGGGAAGATGGATAAAGAATTTGATCTCTTAACCAAAAACCCAGGAGAAGCCCTATTTGAGAAGAAGTTTTCTGGAGCTTATCTGGGTGGCTTATGCGATGTTGTGTTAAAACATGCAGTGGAGGAGAAGGACCTGTTTTCTGACTCTTTCCGAGAGCGTTTCCTTCAAATGGAAGAGGTAACTACCATTGATGTTAATTACTTCATGCGCTGGCCATATGGTGACAATCCCTTTGCTAAGCTTTGTGACGAAACTGGTCAGAATGATCGAGTAGCTTTGTACCAGCTTTTTGATTGTCTAGTAGAGAGAGCAGCCAAGCTGACAGCGATTAACCTGATTGGTGTTATTCTTAAAATTAACAAGGGGCATGATATTAGCAGGCCAGTATGTATAACAGCGGATGGTTCTACTTTTTATTTATTGAAAAACTTCAAGCGAAAGCTTGAGTATTATATGGAAGAATAC
>JAAZEK010000289.1 GCA_012512335.1 Clostridiales bacterium
ATCCCATCGTGAAAGGTAGCACTGTATGCCCAACCTCCAGGTCTCGATAGAGGTGGATTGTTTTCACCAGCCGCTGCCTCCAGTAATTCTCTCATATTTCTACCCTGCATGGCATGAGCTGATGAGCTTGAGTTCATCATACCAAATAAGGTTTTAGGATTTATCTCATGTATCCCTTTTTCCATAGCTGAAATGGCTTCTAGTTGACCTTTGTAAGTCTGGTTTAACCACGCCTCTCTCACCTTCATGCTAAAATCATCATTATGAGTTACATGGTAAAACAATTTCTCCGTATCTATTTCGATTCCCATAGCTTCGGAAACCTTTTTTGCATGCAATGAACAAAAGCAACCAGTTGGGCCAGTATCATGGTTTACGCTATTAAAGTCATCGTCTATCATAATTTTATCGAAATTACATTTTGCATACTCGCTCATCACTTGCACAATATACTGCTGCCAGTCCTCATCTAAAACGCATGGAGTGTGATGTGATTCCTTAAGTGAAACACCTGTGAATTTTTGAAAAGGAAAGGAAAGCTCATCAACATTGAATCTATCGCCATGGCCAACACTAGCTTTAATATAAAAGCTACATGATATTCCGTTTTTTTCTAAAATCGGAACAACTTCAAGTAGGACATCTCTCATTTTCTGATGATAGGACAATGGCTGTATGATAGGAGCTATCTCATATGGATGCTCGCACAGCAACACTTCCTCAATATTTGCATATTTACATGCCCAAATTAAATCCTCCATTTGTTTTTCCCATGAATCAGGATGAATACATACTCTAAGATTATATTTCACTGGATGCTCTCTCCTTTTTAACTTTTTACGCAATCTCGATTGACCACCTGCGTATTATCTAAGTTACAGTTCGTATCAAAATAATAAATATTATAAATGGAATATATTTATTATTTTATTTGACTCCATGTACTGTAGCTTCATAGCACTTATAATGCGGACTGAGTATCGTTAGGATCGCCGTTTATTGCCAAATCATATTCTTGTGACCAGTCAAGGCTTCTATATTCCTCTGCTCTGGGATCAGTCTTTATGAACTCCATTAGCATATCCAGCATTTCCTCTGTCCATGTGTTTTTATCAATTTGTGCTGTAGTGAACTTATTTAGGGTAATCATCTCAAAGCCAAAAAGGTCCTTTACTTGAGTCTTTGAAGCGCCCTCAACAACCTCTGCCACCAAGTGACTGGGAATAAACAGAACCCCACCACCTGCACCAAAAACCACATCACCAGGTAGACATATGGCGTTACCTATCTGCGTTGGTGTATTAAAGCCGGTAATAACGAAATCACGAATCGGCGTTGGGTCTATGCCGCGATAGTATACCTGCACACCCTCTACCTTTTCCATCTGCTCTACATCCCGTATTCCGCCCCAAACCACACCGCCACCGGTTTTTGTCTTTGTCTTTATTGCAGTAGTCAAATTCCCACCTAAGAAGGTTCCTTTATAGATTTTGTCATACATATCAACTACAATTACGTCACCTTCGATAAGGGAATCAATTACCCATTGGTTATAAGTGCCTGTACGACCCTCTTGCTTTCCAATATTTTGCATGGTTTCATGTAGATCGGGACGTGAAGGACAAAATGAGCAGGTTACCGCTCTACCTACAAGCTTGCGACCATCGTTATGCAAGGTTTTCAATCTGCCTTCAAATTGGCTTTCATATCCCTTTACAAAAATTGGTTTCCACACCTCTTCCAAGGTCAGACTTTTTAATGCTCTTAGATATTTGTCTGCAACCTTTGGACGACCATCGGGAAGCCTTTCACCCTTCCATTGGGGCGTTAATGCGATAATATCTTCTTTTACATTGAAATTCATAAGCTCATACCTCCATCTACTATTAAGTCTATGCCTGTAATGTACCTACCTGCTTCCGAACATAGCAGTAATACACTACCAGTACAATCCTCCTCAGTTCCTTCAAACCCAACAGGAATACCTTTAAGAACAATATTTCGGTATTCATTATCAGACAACGCTTCCTCGTTCCGGGGTGTTGCAATAACTCCTGGTGATATATTGTTTACTGTCACACCGTCTACAGCTAATTGCTTTGCAAGATTGGTCACAAGACTCATCTGTCCAGCCTTTGTTGCCGCATATACTGCCATATCCTTATGTGGCTTATGCTGTTGCACGCTTCCTATAGTAACAATCCTACCCCACTTTTGCTCTTGCATGTGTGGAGCATACTTTTGTATAAGCTCAAGTGAGCTCTTCAAATTTACTCTGACCTGTTTATCGAATTCTTCTCCAGTTATTTCATCCCATGGCCTTCTGAATTGTACTGAAGCATTCAGAACCAAAATATCAGCATTTCCAGTCTGTTCATAAAGCTTTTCCGCGCAACCATCAAGGGATAAATCTGCAATTGCTACTGCGGTGTTTTCACCTATTTCATCAGCTACTTTCCTACATTTTTCATAACTAGAAGAGCCATGAATAATAGCTTTAGCACCATTGTCAGCAAGACACTTTGCAATCGCCTTGCCAATTCCTTGAGAGGAACCTGTAATTAAAGCTGTTTTTCCTGTTAAATCAAACAATATTCATCACCTCACTGTTAAGTATAAGTCCTCATCTGTAGAAAACTAGCTCCATTCTCTATCATTTGCCCATTCATTATCCCAAAATTCCGTGCTTTCCCATTGTCCTGGGTATTTCTCGTGAATATGCTGAGCAATTAATTCTTCATTTAACTCATCAATACCCAAACCAGGTTTATCAGGCACATTTGCAAAGCCATCAACAATCAATGGATTATCAATACCGATTGCCAAATCGTTCCACCATGGAATATCACTGGA
>JAAZEK010000290.1 GCA_012512335.1 Clostridiales bacterium
CCGCCATTAGATTTCGGTAGTGAATTTTGATTGATTTGATTCATTTCACAGAAATAAACAAAGAACCTCTGTACCTTTTCTTTTTCTTCTGAATCGTTTTTCAAATCAGTAATATCCCTTAGAATTTGAGCTATCCAAATATTATCTAAATAACGGGATCTACCTGCATTCCAGGTCATTTTACTTGAATCTTTGTTATCTTCATAGTAATTCCAAAACAGAATCTTTTTAGATTCTTCCTTATTAAGCTGGATCCTATATTCAGGATGTGCAGGAATGAATCCATCTTCGCACAGTTTCCCTATAAAACCTTCTCTTACCATGTAGATACCAGTAATATATCTATCCTCTTCCTGCATATCAGAATCTCTATTCGTTATAATAACAGCACTGTTCTGATGCAGTCTGACTAGTTTTCTTACCTCTCCTTCTCTTTTGCCGCTCTTTATCTCACCTATGAAAACTTCCCAATCGTTAAATATTCTGTCATGTTCTTCTTCTTCAAGCCAAAAAGCAACCTGAGAGCTTGAATGTAATTTAAGATTTTTCATGATTTTCTTTCTCTCTTGAAGACGTAGCTGTTGTTCATATCGCTCTGCTCTTTCTTTTTCACGAATTTTAGCCTCTACCTTCTTCTCTTCTTCTCTCTCACCTTTCATTTCTTTAACCAGCTCAGCAGCTCTTTTATCTATCATTGTTAAGTGGGTGCCGAAAGCATCAGGAAAAACAAACCTTTTGTTGCCATCAGGGAAATGTACTTCCACTCTGGAATTGGAAAGCTCTACTACGCTTCCTTTGCCGAATTCTTTATGCATTACTTGTTTATTTAATAAGTTCATTGCTCTACCTCCGTTTTCTAATACTACAAAGCCTCAAGTAAAAAGTTTGGCTTTCTTGTAAAATGACATATATTTGAATAAACCACTAATCTATCATAACACTTCATTGCAAGTTTCAGGGAGAAAATTATATTTGAATTAGATTATCAATAGTCATATCTCTTTAATACAATGCATTAAATACGAGATGAAAATAACACTAGTGATAGCTGAAAACGCACTATATCAGTATTTAAGCTACTTATATCTTATCATGTCCTACAAAAATAGTCAAACATCATGGAAATTAATGGTTTAACCAAGAGTTTTAATGATGGGTAGTATCATGCATTTTACGGTAAAGTCCTGGAGTAGTACCCTCTGCTTTTTTAAACACTCTTATAAAAACACTGCTACTGAGAAAACCGCTATGTTCAGCAATTTGCTGTACGCTTAAATCCGTTTGCCTGAGAAGTTTTTTGGAATGATTAATTCTGCTATTGCTGATATAATCAACGATGCTAAGTTCATATTCTTCTCTAAATATTTTCGATAAATACGAAGAAGAAAGTTTGAATTCATCACCTAATGCGCTTACACTCAAATCAGGATTTTGAAAGTGTTGACTAATATATTTAAGAACTTTTGCACCAATAGTATTGAGGCTCGATTCATCTTGCATATATTTTCGATATTCAATTAGTACATCTGTTAGCTCATTACGAAATGTATCAAGTACATCGCAGTTAATCAAGCGCTCATAGCTGGCCTTTTTCCAGTGAATATCCCCGTAAGGCTTTTCATTTAATGCTTTAATAACACTTCCAGACAGATCATACATAAATATTTTAGCTACTTCCGGTTTCGTATGGTGCCCAATGTCTCCTTCATTAAAAAGCTCATTAACAAAATTGTGTATTGACTCTCTGTTCCTTAGTTCACTTAGAAAGGCTATAATTTTTTGGTCTGTCTTGAAGGAAAATGCATAGGATGTTTCTTCTTGCATCATTTCATTATAAGGGATAATTTGGTTAGGACCCATTGTCAATCGATATTGCATGGCTAATAAAGCCTGCTGAAATGCTTGAGCTATTCCATCAATACCCTCATTTACGCGACTGATGCTTATGGTAAAATATATTTTAAAATTACTTTCTATAGCCTCTTTTCCTTCTTGAGCTATATTTATTATATCCAAGTCATGGTTGTCGCTGTCTGATAAATTTACTAGACAGGCATAGTCATTTTCCGAAATAGGTACTACAAATCCCTGATGTCTTTTACCAGATAGTTCTTCCATTATATTTGCTATAACTAACACAATAAGTTCCTGAGAATCAGATAAATTCATATCTACGTCTTTTTTTTCGATTTTCATTAAAATAACTGCAAATTGCTCAGATAAGAGATTTATATTGTACTGCTCAAAAACCATATTAATTGAAGAATCCTGATAAATTAAACCATAAAGTAGATTTTTAACAAAAGAACCTGTTAAGTCATTTTTCCTATTATGGATCTGCAACATCAGTTTCTCTTGTTCTTCCACGCTTAACTTCAGTGCATTTTCTAAAACATATATTTCATTAGTACTCTGAGAGCCCTGAGATAGGTATATAGCCTTTTCATCTAACCACTGAACCAATCTCTTCAAAGGAACTGAATTGCGCTTGGAAAATGCATATGCAAGGGCAACTCCTAATGGAGTAATGATCAAGACAAATACTACCAATTGCCTTCTGGAGGCAGTTACTGCTTCTGCTGCTAGCTTCTTTGGGGTGATAGATGCATAATAGCAACCAGTCCTATCTGACCGAACTACTTTAGTCACATACTCAGAACCTTCATGCTCCATTTCAAAAGTATTCTCACCAGAGAAATAGCTTGATAGATCAAAGTTATTATATAATGAATCTGTTGAGGTTAAAAGCATTCCATCCGAGTTATATACAAGATAAGCACTGTGATTCCCTTGTTTGCTATCTAATAATGCTCTTTGTAATATAGGTATCCTGAGGACGACGAACACTTTATCAGGGGCTGCTTTTTTATTTTCAGAGTAATCAATATATGAGTAGGCAATGCTCCATGCACCTGATGAAGCAGGAAAGGAAATAAAACCATTGGAGGTAGGAGATTTTAATAAACTATTCCAATTCTCCAAATCAAAAGAATCTGTTTGATAATACGCATGAAAGAAATTTTGCGAAGATACAGATCCACTTTCTGAAATAACATAATCTTCCTCATTATAGTAAAAGAGAATTCTTTCAATACTCTGGCTTGTCCTGAAAATATCCTGGAGCACAGAATTAGCTCTATAGCGTGAAAAGGATGAAATCCTATTACCAACAGTGTTAGCGTTGTTTAAATTACTGACAGCGGTATAAGATTGAAGAGCATAATTTGGCATTTCCGCCAACTTTTCATCTATAAAGCTTCTAAATTGCATTAGTATCGCATTATTGGCACGCTCATTCTCTTCTACCAAAATATTTGTGGTTTGATTCTGCAATACTGAACTAACTAGCATAACGAATAGAAGTAAGATGATGTAGGATATAAAAAGCTGGGTTAGCACGCTTGTCTTACGTAACAAGCTTCGATGCGATTTCATACTGATGTCCTCCAAATTTGTTATGCATAATATAGCATTCTACAAATAGAATACCATAAAACCAGTGGAATTTGGAGTATGTTTTTTTAAAATTAAACCCGACCTTTGCTAAATTTTACGTTTAGCAAAATGTCGGGTTATATGTGCTTTATTCACTTACTAATCTTTAATGAGATAGGCCATTCACCTTCTGGGTGAATTTCACCAAATAAAGTTCCTGCTACAACTGCCATGTTATTTGGGGTAGTAGCAAATGTTATAACTACAGTATCTGCTTCTTTTGGAATAGAAAGATCCTCATAAGGTGTGTTTGTCACAAGAATTATTTTCTTTGATGGGTCTAAGCACAATTCTTGCACCATTTCATTATTAGCAAGTTGTGACCTTGTAAAGAAATTAGTAATTACTATGGTATCAAATTCCTTTACAATCGCTCTTATTCTCTCAATATCGTTCTCATCCATAGAGTACGCTGTTTCCAGGTAAGCAATATTTTGATTATATTTTGTGCTGTTATAGAAAAGCATCCCTGGATGCCACTCATAATTATTAGGAGTTTGCTCAGTTTGCTCAATTATCAGGATCTTATCTTCCTTGGATAAAGGAAGCACTTCCTTCCTATCTCTTGCTACAAGAACCGACCTTTTAGCTACAAGTTTGGATAGATATTTGATTTTTTCATTATTTAGTATACTGTCTACGGTATTGTCTGGAACCTTATCCTGAGTAAACAGTCCATATTCATACTTAGTGTTTAATACCCTGTAAACCTTCTTATCCAGTTCATCTTCTGGAATTCTGCCGTCTAATACAAACTGCTTGATTGTATTAAAAGTTTCATCTACCAGTACCCCTTCTGCCTTCATCAATACTAAGTCTGCACCTGCTTCCAATGATAAAGCGCACGCATTAGCTACTCCATATTCCTTGGCAACTGCTCCCATTGTCATGCTATCAGTTGTAATAACGCCATCAAAACCAAGCTCATTTCTTAGTAAGCCCGTTAGTATCTTCTTAGATACAGTAGCTATATAATCTGGGTCTATTGCAGGGAATATGCTATGGGCAATCATAATAGATGGCAGCAAGTCCTTCTTTATTAATTCTATATAAGGCAATAACTCTCTTTTCATTAGAGTTTCCTTATCAGCAGTTATTACAGGTACTTCATAATGAGCGTCTACAGGCGAGTCCCCTCTACCTGGAAAGTGCTTGGCTGTAGCTATTAATCCTTCTTCTTTAAAACCAATACAAGACTGCTCTGCATATTCAACAACTTCATCTACTCTGTCTGAATAGGCTCTAATATTGACTTCTCGATTATTAGCTACTACATTAACATCCAATACGGGAGAATGAATCCAATTAAAGCCAACCGCTCTGCTTTGTGCAGAAACAGCCTTTGCAATCTCATAAGCTAACTTACTATCACCGGTAGCTCGAATACCCATGGGCTTTGGAAATACGTTAACACCAGCAAAATCAAAATTAGCACTTGTTCCACCTTCCTGGTCAAAGGAAAAATGGAGAGGTATGCCCAAAGGTCGGCTTAAGGCTAACTCCTGTAACTCATCTAGCATCTCTTTATATTGTGTGGCAGTTACTGAAGGCGCTTGCACACCCTTCTTATACCCTTTGTTAGAGCTTACATCAAGCACGCTCTTGCCAGTTTTTGGATCAGTATAGTTCCCAAAGTTTCTAGCACCAGGGGTCAATCGTAAACCACCGCAATTGTATTTGGTAATATATTTATAAATATGTGGCCGCGGAAGTGTCCCCGCGAAGCCTAAGGTTAACAATGAACCAACTTTTTGTTCCAAAGTCATCTTAGAAATTAGGTTATTAATATAATTGTTATTCTTATTCAATTAGTATGTTCCTCCTCATTTGTCTTTTCTATTTATCATAAATAGGCATCATATGAATCGCGATTCACCCTTTAACGGCCCCTATCATAACACCCTTCATAAAGTATTTCTGCAAAAATGGATATACCATAAGAATAGGAACTGTAGAAATAACTATAGCAGCGTATTTAATTGTCTCTGCATATGAATTAACATCATCACCGCTTACTGCTGTTGAGTTTAGGATATCAGAATCAGCTATTAGTAGAGATCTTAAAATTGGTTGCAAGGGCAACTTTGTCTGATCCTTGATATAGATAGTGGCAGTAAACCAGCTGTTCCAATGACCTACTCCATAATACAGTAATAAAACAGCTATAGTTGACTTAATAAGTGGTATAATAATTTTAAACAAAATTGTTAGGTCTTGAGCACCGTCAATATAAGCAGATTCAACCAAACTTTCTGGAATAGCTTCTATTGCTGTTTTTGTAATAATAGCATTATAAACAGAAACACTTCCTGGAAGTATAAGTGACCAAATCGAATCATACAATCCCAGGTCCTGTATGTTTAGAAATCCAGGAATCATACCACCACTAAAAAACATGGTAAACATAAAGAACGGAATCAATATCTTCTTAAGCATTGCATCCTTGCTTGCCATAAAATAACCGCAAAATACTGTCATTACTATATTAATAGGCAATCCTACAGCTAAAATAAATAATATGTTCTTATATCCATTCATCAATAATGGATGTCTGAAAGCAAGCTTGTATGCACCTGTTGTAAAACCTAAAGGTTTCGTTATAATCCCAGGCTCTGCAATTAATAGTGAGTTATCACTTAAAGAAGCAATTACTACATAATACATTGGATATAAGGTAATTATCATTAAAATTATCATTAGCATAATGTTGAATATGTCAAATGTCTTTTCTCCTTTGGTTGCTTTTATCATTCTAATTCACCTCTCACTCTAGAATAAGCCTTTGCCGCTAGCCCTTTTTACAACAAAATTACTACCTACAAGAAAAATTATATTTATCACTGAATTAAACAAATCAATTGCTGAAGAGTAACTCCAGGCCCCTTCTATAATACCTTTTCTATAAACATAGGTACTGATAACATCTGCTACTTCATATATAGGCGCTGAGTACAGCAGAAGAATTTTTTCATGTCCAACGTCCAAAATATTTCCCATTCGAAGAATGAACAAAACTATAATGGTAGGTAGCAATCCGGGAATTGTAATATGGATTGCCTGACTAAATCGGCCCGCTCCGTCAATTCTAGCTGCCTCATATTGTTCTTGATCTATTGCTGACAGTGCAGCCAAATATATAATTGAATTCCAACCAATATTCTGCCATATCCCTGAACCTATATAAATAGGTCGGAAAAATGAGGTTCTCTGAAGCAAGGCAGACCGCTCTCCACCAAAAAATGCAATTA
>JAAZEK010000291.1 GCA_012512335.1 Clostridiales bacterium
ACGAGAAGCTTGGCTGTTGTAACCACTGGCGAAGAAATAATCCGCGAAACCAAGCTGGCTGGTGCCATTTTAACACGACTTGCGTCAAGTCACATTCGAGTTGGCACCTTTGAATATATTTCAGCCTATGGAAGTCAAGAGGAGTTACAGAAATTAGCAGACTATGCAATACAAAGACATTATCCCGATATTATATTGGATGAAAATAAATATCTTAAATTCATTAGAGAGGTAGTCAAGCAGCAAGCTGAACTTGTAACCAAGTGGCAATTGGTTGGCTTCATCCATGGCGTTATGAATACTGATAACATGACAATAAGTGGGGAGTCTATAGACTTTGGACCTTGTGCCTTTATGGACACATATGATCCGTCAACCGTATTTAGTTCAATCGATAGAAATGGACGGTATGCTTATAAAAACCAGCCTGACATAGCTATGTGGAATCTGGCAAGGTTTGCGGAAACTTTGTTGCCACTAATTCATAATGATGAAGATGAAGCAATTAGCTTGGCTAGTGAAGCAGTTACGCATTTCTATGATATTTATAATGAGCTGTGGCTAAATGGAATGAGAGCAAAGTTGGGGCTCATTGGTGAAGATCCTGAAGACGAATCAATTATTTCTGAGCTGCTTGATCTGATGCATAAATATAATGGGGATTTTACTAATACATTTCGAGGTCTGACAATGAATCAATTAAAGGGGATGGATTTGTTTGATGCTCCTGAATTCTCTCAGTGGAAGCAGAAGTGGGAAGCCAGGCGAAATAAACAAGATATGTCGATAGAAGAATCAGATCAGCTAATGCGTAACAATAATCCAGCGGTTATACCTCGGAATCGTAGAGTAGAAGAAGCTTTGGAAGCAGCGAATCAAGGTGACTATAGTATAATGATAAAACTAAATAGCGTTCTTTCAAATCCTTATGCTTATTCTGTAGAGCAAGAAGAGTATGCAACGCCACCAGCTCCGTCAGCATGTCGTTATAGAACATTTTGCGGAACTTAACATAAAATAGTAGAACAGCTATTAAAAGTATACAATCAAAAACAAAAGTCTCTTATCGCTGAATTCGATATTGCGAAAAGAGACTTTTTATTATATAATTATATAGTTGCAAACTTGAAAGAGGTGAAAGACTTGACATCGAGCTACAAAAAACTGTGGAAGCTTTTAATTGATCGGGATATGAAAAAGAAGGATCTTTGTGAGAAAGCAGGAATAAGTCATGCTTCCATGGCAAAGCTAGGTAAAAATGAAAATGTCACAACTGACATTTTGTTAAAAATATGTGATGCTTTAAACTGTGATATTGGAGACATTATGGAAGTTGTAGATGATTCAGATTCATCAGATATCATAAACGTTAAATAATAAATAATATAATAATAACAAACTAGAAGGGAGTGCTTGATATAGAAACATTATTTTTTACTATAGTAAGCAGAGGTAAGGCGAACGCAGTGCTAGAAAAAGCAGAAGAATGTGGGGCTTCAGGTGGAACCATATTCCTTGGGGAAGGTACTGTTCAATCCAAGCTTCTAGAAGGATTGGGTCTTACGGAGACGCCAAAAGAGATCCTTATGATTTCTGCATCGGAGGAACTTAGCGAATGCTTGCATGAAAACCTAAGCGAAACTTTTTTGTACTCTAAACGAAATCATGGGATAGCATTCACTATTCCATTCAAGAGACACAAATTGAAAAATACTAAACAGGAAACTGTTGCAGGGGAAACTACTTCAAAAGAGCCTAATTTCCAATACGATTGTATTATAACCATCGTAGATAAAGGGAGAAGCAGAGATTGTGTAAAAGCAGCTAGGGCTGCAGGTGCCAGAGGAGGCACGCTTATTCATGGCCATGGAGCTGGTATACCAACGGATTTTTATTATCCATTGGTCATTGAGCCACAAAAGGATATCGTGTTACATATTACACCAAAAGACAAGTCGGATGCTATTCGGGAAAGAATTATTTCTGATTTGGAGCTTGGTAAAACAGGGAATGGAATAATATTTACACTCCCAGTAAATAGGACAAGTGGTCTTTATGAAGATAGAACTGGAGAGCATGAGGGGGTAACATCATGAATTTATTACAGGAAAAATTTAAAGAAGTTGCCCAAACATTACTACCAGTTTTCATTTTAGTTCTACTACTAGTTTTAACAATAGTCAATGTAGAAACAGATATCATTATACGATTTATTATCGGTAGCATAATGCTCTTGCTTGGCTTAACTATCTTTTTATGGGGTGTAGACTTGTCAATGAATCCAATTGGTGAGCTTATGTCAGAGGAGATTGCTACGTCAAGAAAAATATCAAAAATAGCGTTATTAAGCTTTATATTGGGTTTCCTAATAACCGTTGCAGAGCCTGATTTGCTAGTTCTCGGAGACCAAATAGAACAAGCATCTGGCGGGACGATGAATTCTTCTTTCATTGTTTATATGGTATCCATAGGTGTAGGATTTATGATTTCTCTAGGCGTTTTCAGACTTTTAAGAGATAAGCCTTCGTTTAGTGCGTTTATGGCAATAACATATTCGGTTATATTCGTACTAGCTATATTTGTAGCTGAAGAATTTCTTGCTATTTCCTTTGATGCTTCTGGTGCCACAACTGGTGCCTTAACAACTCCCTTTATTTTAGCAATTTCCCTTGGCTTATCTAAGGTAAAGGGTGGTAAAAAATCAGAAGAAAATTCTTTCGGGCTGGTTGGAGTCATGAGCTCTGGACCTATCCTGGCTATCATGCTCATATCTATTATTTCAGGGCAAAGGAATATTCAGGGAGATGCTGGTCAGTTTGTTCCGACAAAAGGTATATTAGAACCTGTACTCAACATTCTGCCACATATATTACTAGAATCACTTATTGCACTTTTGCCTATAGTAGCACTGTTCTTCATCTATAACTTCGCTAAGTTCAAAGTTAAAAAGGAACTACTTGGTGGAATTATTAAAGGGCTCGTCTTTACCCTGATTGGTCTTACCTTGTTCCTTACTGGTGTGAATTCTGGGTTTATGGACATGGGTCGTATCATAGGAATGGAACTGGCTGGCATGGCTCCATGGATTCTTGTAGGAGTTGCCTTTGTAATAGGCCTAATAGTTGTTCTAGTGGAACCTGCCGTCCACGTTTTAGGTGAGCAAATAGAAGAAGTCACCAGTGGACATATTCCTGTTAAGCTAATTCGAATGACTCTTTCTTTAGGGGTCGGGACAGCAATTGCTCTTTCTATGGTAAGAATTCTTGTTCCTGAGGTTAAGCTTTGGTATTTCCTCTTCCCGGGCTTTGTCACTGCCATAATACTGTCTTTTAGAGTTGATCCAATTTTTGTAGGTATTGCTTATGATGCAGGCGGAGTTGCATCAGGGCCTATGACTGCAACTTTTGTTTTAGCCTTTGCCCAAGGTGCTGCCGACATGACACCTACTGCTAATGTACTAATAGATGGATTTGGGGTAATTGCTATGGTGGCCATGGCACCTGTTCTATCAATAATGATTCTGGGAACAGCATTTAAGCATAAAGCAGCTAAAGCGCCAGAAGTGGAAGAAGATAAGACTATCATAAGCACTCATATATTGGACAGTGACAGCTTGCTTAATGATTGCGTTATGGTTGTTGTAAATCGAGGTTATGCTGATAATGTTATAGAAGTTGCCCGTCAATCAGGAGCTACAGGAGCGACCATAATTCGCGGTAGAGGTACTGATGAATTGCATGAAAGGGTCAAATTGCCACTAATTAATGTTGAATTGCAGCCAGAGAAGGAAGTCATTTGGCTAGTAATGAGCTCTAATATAAGTGAACATATTGCTGATAATTTACTTGAGAATACACAGCTTGAGCATGATGGCGAGGTTGCTGTTTACATTTCGCCTACAGTCACGGCTATGCTAAAGAATCTAACAGAAGAAGAGAATTCTAATGG
>JAAZEK010000292.1 GCA_012512335.1 Clostridiales bacterium
AAACAGTGAGTTTGTTGCTGTGGATTGGCTCTCTTTAGCTATTGACATAGTTATTACTTCATTATTTATAGGAGCTTTTAATGCCCCATCGGCAGCCAGTAGCTTAAAGAGGAACAAAGCAGAAGGCGTACTTCAAGCTCGAAATCCTTTCATAGCCTTCTCGAGTAGAGCATTTCAAAAACCGGTTCGATTTGGTCTACTTGCTGGCCTTTGCTTTATACCTGTTATCTTTTTATTATCTTTAGGGTTGTTTTCACTTCTTGGTGTTAAGCAGATACCCGTATTGGCTTATGTTCTGTACAAGTCATCCTATACCGGGTTACTTGGTGCGGCAATTATTGGCTTATCGCTATTTACCGGTATGCATAAAGCTGATATTGATCTTAAGACAGAAGAACATATCACCATGTAGTATTGAACATTTACTTTTGGTATTTGTCTAAACTAAACTGTAGTTTTAGATTAGATGGTATAACAATAAATTTGCTAAGGTAAGAAGATATGAGGATAAGAAGGTAAGAAGATAAGATAATAAGAAATAATATACAGGAGGTAAATATTCATGAAAAAATCATTTCCGCGTACAGAAGTTGCAGGAGTCTCACTTTCTCGCATGATAATCGGCACCAATTGGTTATTAGGCTGGAGCCATACAGGAAAAGCAGCAGATCATATGATAACAAACCGTTACAACAGCAAGGAAAGCATGTTTCCAGTTTTAGACGCTTATCTTAGCTATGGTATTGATACTCTAATGGGCCCTGTAAGTCAGAATCAAATTATGTTAGATGCTATTAGGTTTGCAGAGCAAAAGACAGGGAAGAAAATCATTATAATTGATACGCCAATTATCAACGTTTCAGATACCAAGGAGGCGCGTGCAGAAGCAGAAACTTCAATACGTAAGAGTTCAAAAATTGGTTCCACCTTCTGTCTTATCCACCATTCAAGCGCTGAAAAGCTTGTAAATAAAGGCACTCAGACAATTGATCGTCTGGATGATTATACTTCTATGATTCGTGCAGAGGGGATGAAACCCGGTCTATCAGCGCATATGCCAGAGTTAGTAGTATATTCTGATGCCAATGATTACGATGTAGAAACATATATACAAATATACAATTGCCTTGGTTTCTTGATGCAAGTTGAAATCGAAACAGTGGCTTCTATAATAAACAATGCAAAAAAACCTGTTATGACTATTAAATCCATGGCTGCAGGCCGATGTACTCCTTATGTTGGTTTAACTTTCTCATGGAATACTATAAGAGATTGTGACATGGTAACTGTTGGATGTTTCAGCGCAGACGAAGTTCATGAAGATGTTGAGATATCAATGGCTGCTCTTGAACAACGTTTTCCTAATATAGAAAAGCGTTCCAGCCCTAATCCTAACCAAGCTGCATTTGGAAAATAAAATATTGACCTAATAGGTTTTTCAAAAACCTATTAAGTAAAAAATATAGTCATACAGAAAAAGGGCACTGAGCTTCGAATCAGGTCCCTTTTTTTATTTAAAATCTGAGTAACTTATTATGGATATGAGTTATGTTATGTCTTGTAAGTACGAATAACATAGCAGATGTTACGTACTAATATATTTTTGAAAGGTGCAAAAAAGTGGTATATATAAATTATATTTGTGAATTCTTAAATTTGATGCAATAAATTCATTAGTTCATGGGTTATATTAATAGAATGAGGTCGTTGTATGTGGTTTGGCCTCGTTTGCAGCTGATATGAAATTGCTTCAGTTGCTTAGAAGGAGTGGTCTGTATACTGTTATTTACATTCGTCACGGAGGGGTCCGATGAGAAAACTCCTAAACATAGGGAGATCGAAATTAACGAAAATCTGTTTAAGCGCATTGGCTCCAATGATATGGAAGCTTTTGATGAGCTTTATCGTATTACGGAAAAAACTCTTTATGCCTATATTCTTTCCCTTGTGAAGGATCACGAAAAGACATTGGATTTAATGCAAGAGACCTACATGAAAATATTATCTGCAGCGCACCTTTATAAACCAATGGGTAAACCCTTGGCTTGGATGTTTACAATAGCGAAAAATCTTTATCTAAACAAGATTAGAAAGTACAAGAAGGAGTTCATGATGGAATCTTCAAAAATGGCAGATGATTTAAGGTTTTCCTACGTTAGTGACCCGGAGGATAAAATTGTTCTAGAAGCTGCATTGGATATATTGACAGAAGAGGAGAGAAACATCGTTCTTCTTTACGCAGTAACAGGACTAAAGCATAAGGAGATCGCGGAGAGTCTGGAGTTGACATTATCAACAGCTCTTTCAAAATACCATAGAGCATTGAAAAAACTTAGAAATCATCTTACGGAAAGGAGGGAAAGACATGCATGATAATCAAATATTGGATCGACTAAAAAGATCAGTTGACCAAGCACCAATTGATATTTTAGAAAAGATTAAGAGTCAGCCAGTAGCTAAAATGATCCAGCATGATGATATTACCAGACAGAGCCGTAAAAGAGTAGCTATCATGCCCATGGTGTCTTTTGCCTCTATTGCAGCTGTATTGCTTCTATTCATTAATTTTC
>JAAZEK010000029.1 GCA_012512335.1 Clostridiales bacterium
CATTTTTCTTTTTTATACGTTTTAGCATTTTCTTTTTCTTGCCAAATGAAATAGAAGGTGCTAAAATAGAGTTTGCTGTATTTGCAAGATGTTGCCCGTTTTAAGGAGGTGTAATTCATGGCAAAGATATGTAATATCTGTAGCAAGGGAAAATTGTTTGGCAATTCCGTGAGCCACTCTCATAGGAGGGGCAACCGTTCATGGGCTCCTAATCTAAAAAAGGTAAGAGCTAATGTAAATGGTTCCCATGTCACCTTGGAAGTTTGCACTAGCTGCATTCGTTCTGGTAAAGTAAAATCAATTTAATATCTGAAAATTCTAGTTATGAATTCAAAAAACGTGCATTGCACGTTTTTTTGATTTTACATTCTTTTTCCTTTGCCTGTCAACCTCATTACAAGGGAGCCAAGCACTTTAGGAAGTTTAATTACTATAAACCTCACTTGGCCTCACCTCCATTTATTTCAAACTAAGAATACCAACAATGATTAGTGCCAATCCCAGTAAGAAAAACCAAACCCAGGGTGGTGTATATACCATTACCAACAACAATCCAAAAACTATCAATATTATGGACAGCAGGCTTGGTTTCCTGCTAGGTATGCAAGGTCTATATGCAGGTTTACATGGTTTATGGGGTTTTCTTCGATTCCAGAACCAAATAAACATATAGAGGGTCCCACCTTTCCCTTAATTTCAGCCAGCTGTAAACATACTTATATACATATAGTATTCGGTAGGCTTGGAAAGGTGAAACACTTTTTAGTCTTCTGTTAGAACAGCCATCAACCACCCTGATTTGATGATAACCTCCACATTTTCTTCAAGGAAAATATTGCTTATTCCATAAGGGGTATCCAAGGGCATTTCTTGATTGACTATGGGATACTGTAGACCCTTAGCAGAGTGGATGACTACATTCTCACTAAGAGGAAGCAAGGAAATTATCTGACCAGGTTTTGAATAAAAAGTAAACTTTTCGTCTGAAACATATATATGGTTGTGGCTGTGCAGTATTTCTGCATCAATATTCATTTTAGCCAGCTTAACTAGCAACATTACATTAGCATAAGAATGATCCCAACGACTCCCCAAAGCACCAATTAATGACACTTGCTCTGCTCTGAGCTCAATGGCTGTGTTAACAGCTAATTCCGTATCGGTTTCATTTTTTATAATAGGAAAAGTTTTTATAGGGACCCCTTTACTTTTGTACTTATCAAATAAAGTATAGTCTACCGAATCAAAATCTCCTACAATTAAATCCGGCTCCAAACCTAAAACAGAAAGATGGCGAATTCCTCCATCACAGCATATAACCATATCAAAATAAGGTAAGCTTGACTTTAGCTTTTCACCATCACCTAAATCGCCGTTAGAGATTATTGCGATTCTCATCTGCTATCTGCTACCTTCTTCTTTAAGTTTAGCAATCATAGATATGGGATCTCCAGTATTATATACAGAAGAGCCTGCGACTAGACAGGTGGCACCAGCTTTTGCTACCTGGTTGATGTTTTCCATGGAAATACCTCCATCCACCTGTATAATTGCCTTACTTTTTTTTATCTCTATCATTTCCTTTAGACTGCTAATCTTCTGTAGCATACCAGGAATAAATTTTTGTCCGCCAAAGCCGGGGTTTACGGACATCAGTAGAACCATATCTAAGTCCTGTAGCACATAATCCAAGACTTGAAGTGGAGTGGAAGGATTTAAAGCAACTGCTGCTCCTATTCCTTGATCCTTCAAATAGGCTACGGATCTATGTAAATGTGGCAGTACCTCAGCATGTAAGGTAATGCTGTCTGCTCCTGCTTTAATGAACTCATCTACAAAGTCCATAGGGTTATCCATCATAAGATGTACATCAAAGGGTATCTTTGTAAATGGTCTGATTGTTTTAACTATCATAGGTCCAAAAGACATATTTGGCACATAATGGCCATCCATGACATCAATGTGAATCCAATCTGCTTTACCCTTTTCCAGAGTAAGCATTTCTTCCCCTAGTTTTGAAAAATCAGCTGACAATATTGACGGTGCTATTTGTATCACCATGCATTCCTCCTGTATTCTTTTATTTCTTTTATTAAATGGACATAGCGCTGGTATCTACCCAAAGGTAATTCACCTTTTTCTACTGCATCTTGTACCCTGCAGTCTGGCTCCGACACGTGGATACATCCATTGAAGTAACAATCGTGACGATATTTTTCGTATTCTGGGTAATATTCCTGTAGCTCCACCTCTTCATAATCTCCTAGCTCCATTTGGCTAAAACCTGGTGTATCAACAATCATACCACCTTCTGGTAAATTCAGCAACTCCACATGACGGGTGGTGTGCCTGCCCCGCTTGTGTTTATTACTTACATCGCCTACTTCTGCATCAAATGATGGGTGGAGGCGATTTATAATGGAGGATTTCCCTACACCTGATTGGCCAGCCAATGTGGTAATTCCCGATATACCTTTAGCTAACTCCTCCATGCCCTTGTCGTATTTACTAGAAACACAAAATATTGGATAAGTGGTAGCTTTGTAATCTCTCAATAACTCATCTACCTGATCCTGTGCTGCCAAGTCAATTTTATTTACAATCAAAACTATGGAGATATCCATCCGCTCTGCTGATACTATTAATTTGTCAATTAGTAATAAATCGGGTTCAGGCTGGAAGGCCGACATAACAACTGCAAGCTGTGTGATATTGGAAACCGCAGGACGACGTAAGCTGTTCTTCCTGGGATAGATTTCTTCCAAAGAACCCTCTACAATTTCAGTTTCCGGAGTAAATCGAACTTGATCTCCAACCATGGGTGTAATGCCCAGTTTACGAAATCGTCCCCTAGCCCTACATCGGTATATTTCTTTATGAGATAGCACATCATAAAACCCACCAATTCCTTTTATAATTACCCCTTCATTCATTGGTCATCTCCTTCTTTGCTATCAAACTGGAAAGTGTATGTTCTAAAATACTCGTTATCTAACCAAATTGCATAGCTTTGTGTGCCCTTGTCTTCCAACATGATTTCAACATTACCATCTGAAGGTGTATGTTCACCATCATGAATTAATTTATCATCCGAGGTTCGAATAACCTGTATTCTAACTTTTTTGTTTC
>JAAZEK010000293.1 GCA_012512335.1 Clostridiales bacterium
ACGTGTGATTACCCAGGCGTCGGTGGTAGAAAAAAGAAATTCAAATTTTTTAAAACCAACAAACGGGCTATTAAAAACTCCTTTTGAAATATTGAGATCCTGAAATGCCATTACTAAACCTGCCATAGGAAGATAAGCAAATATAAGTAAGTACAAAATTGCTGGTAGTGCCATTAAAAATAGAGTTCCATCTTCTTTTCCTAAAATATTACGTCCTTTTTTTGTCTACTACTTCGATTAAACTTTACCACGACTGGCCCCTCCCCTTATAATACAAGTTTTATTACATATCATATTAAGCAAATTGCTGATGCATTATATGTTCTAGTGCATAGCTAACGGAAATCAGAGCTTGTAAGATAATAAAATGGTACGGAAGTTTTTACTAGTATTTGCTGCCTGCAATATAGAATCTAGAGCATAAATAAGTCGTTTTTTCACTTAGTAAGGAGAATTCACCTATATTTTTTTATTAAGTCCGTATCTTGAGTCGGTTCTGAGTCATAAAACAGTTAAAATTGAGACCTTAAATTTTTAGTCCGCATATTGAGTCGTTGTTAAAATAGTTAAGTATATATTACATAGTAAAATATAGTTTATTCTGTTAGTTTTATGCTAACATATTCTTTTTTCATTGTCAATGCTACTTTTGTAAAATTTTATTAGATAATAATAGAATTATAAATGTATAAATATTTCAATTATTTTGATTAAAGATGTATATTTATACTTATTTCCGCAAATTATTTTATAAATATGCCTATTGTGGATTTCGTCAGTAAAAACTATCTATTCTAATCTATGGGAATTAAGTTCAGCATCTGATTTTCATCTTGAACATTTACATATGTATCAGGGACTTCGCCAACGATTAGAGTCTCTGTTATAGGAACTTTTGTAGATACATTTATGATATCACTCCCCAAGGGTACTACAATCCTAACCTGAGTTTTTAATTCAAGGTAGATTTTATGGCGGGTTTGATTAATACCTGCTTGCTTGAATTCATCACTGAAATTCGTAGACACAGAGCCAACAGGAATAATTGTCACTTTGATATCTGGACCAGTACCTGAAAGTAATTTGCTTTTTGTGATAGAACCCAGAGGCACAGTGATCCCCTCTGCACCTAGTGAACGTATTTCATCTTGAGCAAGGGATGATGTATCTCTAGCCAGGGTATTAATTAAAATGGTATTATACTGTACCATGGATATCTTTCCATCTTTATCAGTTAACACATCCGTCAGATCGGAATATTTAACATTGTTACCTAGTATTTTGTTGACCGCATTGTTCATGGCCAATACAGCTATATATTCCACCTTTGCCTCTGACATGGCTATGATGGTAGGCTTAATCCCTTGATCAATTACAATAAATATTAAAATACCAACTAGAATAATGCTGATCAGTATTAGTAGAAGCTTATTTCGAGGCCTATTTCGTGGCCTAAAGGTCTTTATGCGTCGCATAGAACACACCTCCCCTATATTATATGAATATCAACACCAAAAAGTGATAATTATGAGCTATACCTTAGTCTTTATTTTTCTTTACAATTTATGCTTGTCGTAATACAATATTAATTAGAATGTAACTCGCAAGTATGATAAATATGTTATAATAAACACGATTTATGTAATAAGACTTTTGGTCTTATTTAGTTGAATTTATTGAAACGGTGTGTAGCAATCAGATTCACTGATTGCTTATATGTTATAAGTCTCCAGCAGTGTGAAGTAAGTCGATTACGACTTACACTTACGTTATAATAAGCACAAATTATGAAGCAAAGGCATGGCCTTTGCATACAAAACATGACATTTACGGAGGTCTTATGAATACAAATAATACTGAAAAAGAAAAGGGCAAAAAGAAAGGCAAGGTTTTTTTGGATGCCTTTACCAAAAGGAAGAAAGATCCTAATTTTTTCCTATCGGTATTTGTTACCTGCATAAAATTCTTTGTTATTGCCTTACTAATAATCGGATTCGCTGGATTCGGTGCTGTCCTTGGTGTAGCCAAAGCATATGTAGACGGTACACCTGAGTTAGATATTGCTCGAATTGAAGATCAAGACCTAACTTCCTTTATATATGATAAAAACGGCGATTTGATTACTGAGTATAAAGGTCTGGAGTATCGTATTTGGGCTCCAATAGAAGAAATACCAATTACGGTTCAGAATGCACTGATTGCAACTGAAGATATTCGCTTCTATACTCATGAAGGGCTAGACTACAAGCGTTTGATTGGTGCATTTGTTAATAACCTGAAAAATGAGGCTGTTCAAGGAGGTAGCACCATTACCCAGCAGTTAATAAAGAACACCCTTCTCAGTCCAGAACAAACCTATAAACGAAAAATTCAGGAAGCTTACCTTTCTACTCAGCTAGAACAGGAATATGATAAAGATGATATTCTCGAGGCTTATCTCAACACCATTTATTTAGGTGGTGGTAACTACGGAATTAAAGCTGCTGCTGAAAACTATTTTGGCAAGGAATTGCATGAGCTAACCTTAAGAGAAAGTGCTTCTATAGTTGGAATCACCAAAAACCCCTATCGCTTTGATCTTAGGCTTAATTTCTACAATAGAGAATCTCCTGAGATAAGCTACGCCAGAACAAATTTAGTTCTAAGACTCATGTATGAAAACGGTTTTATAAGTAAGTCGGCTTATGATAATGCTAAGTTTGATGATAAGAATCCTGATAGTCCTAAAAACGCAGGATTTGTTGTCTTGGAAGAATCCAATCATCAACAGCTATATAAACATCCTTACTTTGTAGAGTATGTTATTGATGAACTCACTAATGAATTAATGAGTCTTTATGGGTGGGAACGTAAGCAGGCCACTAATTTAATCCAGTCAGGTGGTCTTCAAATTTACACGACCTTAGATCCTGAAATTCAGACCACTCTGGAGGATACGATTTATAATTATGATAAGTATCCAAAGACAAAAAATACAAAGGATAATGTAAAGCGAGAAAAAATTGGAAATAGTATTGTTGAAATAGAGCAACCTCAGGCCGCAGCAGTTATATTCGACCATAATACGGGTGAGTTAAAAGCTCTGGTAGGTGGTAGGTCTGAACCTTTGGCACGTTTCTGGAATAACAGAGCAGACGGTGACTGGAACCCAGGTTCTGCTATTAAACCACTGTCTGTTTATTCTCCATTTATTGAAGCAGGCTATCCAGGGGGATATATTATAGAAGATGTACCAGTACCAATTAATGGATGGATTGTCAAAAGTGAGGTAACGTACCCTTCAAACTCTGGAAAAAAATTCAAAGGTCCAGTCACTGCCAAGACTGCTGTTGTACATTCTTATAATGTTTCCTCTGCACGAACCCTGATGGAGCGGGTAGGTATAGAAAACTCAAAAAATAAGCTTAAAGAGTTGGGAATAACAGCTGAACAATATGTTGGGGACGCCGCTGCCCCCTCTGCCCTTGCTTTGGGCGGTGGTGAAGGTCAAATTAATATGATAGATGTTACTGCTGCTTATGGTGCTCTAGCTAATAAAGGGGTCTATACAGAGCCCACATCCATCAGTAAGGTATTTGACAAAGATAATAAGATGATACTTGACAACACTGTCAGACCAACTATAACGGCCTTTAAGGAAAGCACCGCATTTATAATTACAGATTGGCTGAAAGGCGTAATGGATGATGGCACAGGTCGTAAAGCAGATTTTGGAAATATGTCCATTGCTGGTAAAACCGGGACTAATGATAAGAATGCAGGCGTCTTTTTTGCAGGATATACACCATACTATACTGCAACTGTGATGATTTCCCATGACAATGTTAGTACTCCATTGGAGAGTGATACTTCAGGCAGTAAAAGTGCTGCGCCATTATGGAAGTCATTCATGGAAAAAATACATGAGAATTTGGAAAACAAGCCTTTCTATGAAAGTGTCCCTGAAGGTGTTAAGTCAGTAACTATTTGTCCTATTTCCGGATTGCTACCAAGTGAAGAATGCTCGGAAACAATTAGAGAATACTTTCCATCTAATGCAGTTCCTAAAGAGAAATGTAATATGCATCAAAAGGTTACCATCTGTGGCTATTCTGGGAAACTTCCCTCTCCTTACTGCCCAGAAGGTCATCTTATAACAAAATCTGTTTTTGTAATACCTGAAGACTCCGTTTATCAAAAACTAACAGATAAGGAGCTACAGAATATAAAAGAGCTTTCTGGCGCATTCCGCTCTCTAACTGATTTGGATAAATTAGATTACAATAATCCAGATCACAAGGAGCAGTTCTGCTCATTGCATACCGACTCCTGGAATTCAGGCGAAGAACAAAGAAAGGGATTGATAGAACAGGCTAACCAGTTGATTAAACAGATAACTGATAATATGAGCCGATATAACGCTTTCCTGACTCAGTCTCAGAAAGACAGCCTGATCAAAGCTATTAATAAATTGAATGAGGCCTTAGCTGAGGAACCTGTTAAGCTTCCGAAGCCAGGTGATCCCTATTACACTGAAGTTCCTCCATTTAAGCCTGAAGCAATTCAAGCTCCAATGGATAATTTGCGAAAAACATATGAAAATGTGTTTAATGCAGAATTATGGAATTTAATTAACACTGGTGGAAACACTGGCGGCGATACCAATAATAGTGGCAATAATGGTAGTAACGGCGATGACAACAATGCTAATAGTGGTAACAATGGGAAC
>JAAZEK010000294.1 GCA_012512335.1 Clostridiales bacterium
ATATGTAAGAAGCCTTTGCAGGAACGACTATCAAACTTAGCGAATATCAGCAGAAAATGCGTTAAGCAGCTTCCACTGTTCGAACGCAGTGAGTTTGGAAGCTGTAGAATTTTCAGCTGATATGAGCTTTAGTTTGATTCGTGAGTGCAACAGCGGCTGGAATATATTTATTATTTTACTTCCCAGCGAACAGTAGCGTAGAATAGCCATCTATTAAGACTCATCCATATTTGCCCCATGAAGTTCTCTATTGTAATTATCCCCTGATATGATAAGATAATTAGTACATATATAAAATATTCCGAGTCGACAGATAGAATGGAAGCAGTGTATTCTACAAGGAAACGGTACTATACAAAGGATTGATGTTTTGTGTCTCTATGCAAGTTTTCAGATAGTTTTCAGATATTCGATATTACACCAGTGGAAAATCTTTTTCTACAAGAGTTTATGCTCAAAGCCCCTGGTGATTTTGTTAAGGTCTACCTTTATGGTCTAATGCAATGTTACCGTCATAATAGTACGGAAAATAACCTAGAGGCTTTTTCCCATGCCCTAGGCTTGGATGCCGATACCATAGAAAACGCCTTTCACTACTGGGCAAGGCAAGGTATTTTACATTTTGATAAGGGGATCAATCAGCAAGTAGCCATTGAGTATTACAACATTAAGGATGTTCTATACAATAAAGGCTTGAATAGTGATGAAGGTATCTATAAATATAAGGATTTCAATCAAAATCTACAGATTATTTTCGATACCCGCTTACTAACTCCCCAAGACTATCTTCGTATCTATGATTGGATCGAAGTACTCAACCTCCCTATGGAAGTTGTTTTGATGATGGTTCAGTTTTATGTTTCTCGAATGGGTAAAAAAATACATATCAATTACTTGGACAAGGTAGCAACTAGTTGGGCTAAGGATGGCATTAACACCCTGCAAAAATCAGAGGAATATATACAGTCCAATGATTCCTGCTTTAAAGATACAGTAGCAGTTCTTAAATATTTAGGTATCCATCGCTCTCCTTCCCAAGCTGAGTTGGAGCTTTATAAAAAATGGCAGGGCTGGGGTTTCGACTTGAACGGCATTCTGCTGGCCTGTAGAGAAACTACTAAAGTGCAATCGCCTACATTCGGTTACCTAGATAAGATACTTGCTAATATGCAAAAGCATGATGTCACTACTAGCCAAGAAGTAAAGCAACACCTAAATAAACAAGATGATAGCCATACACAAATCAAGGAAGTGTATTTCCAATTGGGCTACAAAAACAATGTACCAACGCCTGCACATTTAGCTATGTATAAAGAGTGGACAACTAAGTATGGAATGAGCCACGATATCATATTGTTAGCTTGTAAGCAATGTGTTCGAAAGAGAACCACTTCCTTTGAACACCTGGATGATCTTCTTAAGCAGTGGGCTGACGAAGGCTTCAGTAACGTCACAGATGTAAAGAATTATCTCGCGCAAAGGAAATCCTTGGACAATGAGATTAAGGCAGTAATGGAGCGCGCTGGAGAATCTCGAAGTATCACTGCGACTGATCGGAAGCTTTACCAGCAATGGACAGAAACCTGGAACATGTCCTTTGAGGTTGTTTTACTGGCTGCAGAATATTCCATTATGTCCAAAGAAAAATTGCCTTTCCTAAATAAAATACTAAGTGACTGGCACAGCAAAGGCATCAATACCATAAGGGAAGGCAAAGAAGATCGCCAGCGCCACCTGAAAGCCATAGAGCTGATGAAACAAGGTACAGG
>JAAZEK010000295.1 GCA_012512335.1 Clostridiales bacterium
AAACACCATTTTACTAATGTGCTTATCTACAACGTAGATTTGGTTGTTATCTGATTGTCGGAATAAATAATAGCTTCCAAAAGCCTTAAAACTTCTAAAAGTATCCCTTAACACAAATTGATCTAATGTATATTTGTCAAATTCCTGAAACAAAGTACCGTCTGCAAGCTTTTCCAAAGTAAAACTTGGCGCTTGCACCAGCTTTCTTCTTTCGCTATAGGAAAAAGTACTGTCCGGCAATACAAGGTTAACGAGAAATAACCCTCCCAGAATAGCAGCAAAGCAAAAGCTTATAATTTTATTTTTTATTAATGGATTCATTGTCACCTCACCAATCTAAAATCGGAAATAGATAAAGGGATTAAAAGAGCCATCTACTAGATAAGCTGTTATCAGTAACAATAACAAGACTTGAACCAAAGGTTCTAGGACAGAAATCACTATTCCTGATATTTTAAATCCTTTTAATCTTCCAATTAATTTGCTGAACAAAGGTGTTGCAGCTATTACTGAAATAATTAGAATAACGCGATAGCTTTTCAAATAATAAAGAGTATGTAAATTGCTGTAAGGGATATTTAATAGTCCAAACATTCCTTTAAAGCTCTCCAAGCTCTCCCCCACACCGTCTGCGTTAAATAATACAAAGCTAATTAGGATGAAAAACAATGTCAACATTCGAGCTAAAATACCTGGCATTCTATCCAATAAGGATTTCAGTACTAGCTTTTCTAGTACTAAAAGGAGAGAAAAATAGAGTCCCCAAAGTACAAAATTCCATTCAGCTCCATGCCAGAAGCCAGTTAGAAACCAAACCACTACTATGTTAACTATCCACTTAGCCATAGAAACTCGGTTGCCTCCCATGGGAATATAAACATAGTCGCGAAACCAGGTTCCCAAGGAGATATGCCATCTTCTCCAGAACTCCGTAATGCTTCGGGAAATAAAGGGATAATTAAAGTTTTCAAGAAAACGAAAGCCAAACATGCGGCCTAGTCCAATGGCCATATCACTATAACCAGAAAAATCAAAATAGACTTGTAAAGGAAAGGCAATGGCTACTATCCAATAAGATAATATGGACTTAGCCTGGGTGTTTTGGAGCAGGGATGCCAGTTCACCCAAAGTATTGGCCAAAAATACTTTCTTAGACAGCCCGCAAACAAAACGGCGTACACCATAAGCAAAGTTTTCAAAGGAATGCTTACGATTTTGTATTTCCCTCTCTATAGTTGTGTATCGTACAATAGGACCCGCTATTAGCTGGGGAAAGAAGGATACATACATAGTAAAATTGCCTAACTTCCTTTGCACCTCTGCCTCACCGCGATAAACATCAATGGTATATGACATGATTTGAAAGGTGTAAAAGCTGATGCCAATGGGCAGAGCAATTCTTAACAGAGGTATGTTGCTATTAAGCACCCAGTTAGCATTTACAATTAAAAAGTCAGCATATTTGAAAAAGATAAGAGGCCCTATGCTGAAAACAATGGAGGAGATAAGCGGAATTTTCGCATATCTCCCCCCTTTAGCCTGTTCAATCCATATTCCATGTAGATAACCAGAAGTGCATGAAAGTACCATTAAAATAGAATATACTGGTTCCCCATAAAAGTAAAAGAACAGACTTGAAAAAAACAATATTGTATTCTTGTACCGAAAGGGTACAAGGAAATAAACAGCTAATACAATAGGTAGAAAATAATAAAGAAAGCTTGTGCTTGAGAATACCATATCCTTATTTAAGAGCTAGAAAGGCTTTACTCAGTGCTTCGCCTGCATCATCACTCATGACCAGCATAACCACATCTCCAACATTTTCCACATACACATTGGAGGGGTCTACTCCGACACAAATCCATCTCATAGGATCAGCGTTCTCTTTTATATCAGCCTTTATTTTTTCGATATCAGCGCCATCTTTAACTTTGATTAAATTTAAAAGATAAGCATTTGGCTGCATCATCGGCTCGGAGGCCAAGCCAGACTCAAATTCTATAGATGTTCCAAAATAGTTATCACAAGTTTCTGCTGTGATTTCTTTTTTCAATAATTTCTCTACAGTGTAGGTCCTAAAGTCATCATCTAGCTCTGCAGTCTCGTAGATCATAGCAAGTATGTCATCCAAGCTATCTTCCAGGTTTCCGTTGCTGGTTTTGTCTGGTCCGGATGAATCTCCACCTGCTCCTGCAGATGAGCAAGCAGTGACAGTAAATATTAGTGCTAATGCTAGAATTAGAGTTAGTAGTTTTTTCATTTAGTGAATTCTCCCCTTGTTTTATTTTTTCATGCAATAACTTAAGACGGAGAACCTTTAATATTGTTTCAAGAAATAAAAAACTACTTATGAGTTACCCTTATCTATTAAACCAACTACGTCCATCACTTCTTAGCAAGCGTTCAGCATCAGGAGGACCCCAGGTACCTGCTTCATAATTAGGGAAATCAGGTGCTTGCTCATTCCATCTCAAAGAGATATTGTCCATAAACTTCCAAGCGTATTCTACTTCGTCCCAACGGGTAAATAGAGTAGAATCTCCAGCCATTACATCCAGTAGAAGCTTTTCATATGAATCGGGGGATACTTCTCCAATGGCACAATTCTGACAGAAATCCAGTTCAACTGGAATGATTTCATTTTTAGTACCTGGCTTCTTACCGTTAAAGCGCATAATAATGCCTTCCCTAGGCTGAATCTCTATGATTAAGCGATTTGGCTCTAAATTGTTGAATTCCTTGAAATACAGGATCTTAGGTAGGGAGCGAAACTCTATTACAATATTTGTGGTCTTAACCGGCATTCTTTTCCCCGTTCTTAAATAAAATGGAACACCTACCCAACGGGTATTTTCCACTTCCACTTTCATAGCCATATAAGTTTCTGTATCTGAATTTGGAGGTACTCTATCCTCAGATCGATAGCCTGGCACTGGGCTGCCATACAACTTACCCTCTCCATATTGGCCTCTCACCACATGAGTATCAACCTGCTGGGAGGATATTGGAACTATGGACTTTAAAATTTTAATTTTTTCATCCCGTATATCATGGGTTTTCAGACTAATAGGAGGCTCCATAGCTGTTAGCATGAGAAGCTGTAGCATATGATTTTGCATCATATCTCGCATTGCTCCAGCGCTTTCATAGTATCCTCCCCGATTTTCTACTCCCACGGTTTCACTTGAAGTAATCTGAATATGATCGATATACTTGTTGTTCCAGAGAGGCTCAAAAAAGGCATTAGCAAACCGGATAACAGAGATATTCTGAAGCATTTCCTTACCAAGATAATGATCAATTCTATAAATTTGCTCCTCACTGAACACTAGGGCTATTAGGTTATTTAGCTGAACAGCTGACTTTAAATCCTTGCCGAAAGGCTTTTCGATGACCACCCTATCGTATCCTTCATTTTGATTGGACAACCCCATTTCCCCTATATTCTCTACAATAGGACCAAAATGCTCTGGAGCTACAGCAAGATAATACACCCGATTGCCTTGAGTCCCATACCTTTCCTCCAAGTCTTTCATTCGTTCCTTTAATTCATCATATCCATCATATACAGTAAAATCAGCCCTATGGTAATAGAAGCGCGATACTGTATGATTGATGTCATCTTGACTCCCGCTTCGATTTTCACGGCTAAACTTTTTGATAGCCGTCGCTGCTTCGCTACGAAAGGCCTCTTCGCTTTTATCCTTTCTTCCTATTGCTAACAATGCGAAGTGCTCTGGCAAATGCCCTGACGCATAAAGATTATATATAGCTGGATAAATCTTTCTATGAGCTAAATCACCTGTACCGCCAAATACTATCAATAAGCTTCGAATAACAATCACTCCTTAGCTGATGC
>JAAZEK010000296.1 GCA_012512335.1 Clostridiales bacterium
TGCCTTTGACATCGGCAGTTGATTTGGGCACTGTGCCAGCGGAGTTGGTAGGAGCTTTTAATTTGATATTTTACAATACGCCCGAGGATGCGGTGTTTAAGGCGTTGGGGGTGGAGTAGTCTACCTACATGGCTTATTGATTCGTCAGCCACACATAAGCCTGTGGATTCTTTGACTGGATTTATCAACCATTGTAAGAAAAAAATATAGAAAATAGTTACAAACATATGTTCCATTTTGCGTCGGTATATGTTATAATATGGTATATGAGGACATTCCGAGTGTGTGGTGGACTGATAACAAACTGCTAAAATCTACATTCCAATTCTCCACAGAAAAAATATTTACAAAAGGGAGGGATAAGCATTAAGTAATTATTTTCTCGATACACCAGCAAATATCCTAGAAAATGAAAACTTGAGAGAGCCACAAAGACAGTCGTATTACAAAGTGTACGAACATTTTGTGCTGGAACAAAAAACCTCACATGCTTTATTGGTATTACCTACAGGGATTGGTAAGACGGGCATTATGGGGATTATTCCTTATCAAATAAGTAAAGGACGCGTATTAATTATTACCCCACAACTTACTGTAAAGGATACTATTATTGATTCACTAAATACAGAAAATCATGATAATTTTTGGCTTGAAAGAAAAGTTTTAACCGAAGTGAACCTTCCTTCTATAATAGAGTATGAAGGACAGAGAACCAAGGATGAGGTTCTGAATGAGGCAGATATTGTAGTCATAAATATACAAAGGCTTCAGGAGAGATTAGCATCATCTCTGATTAATAGGCTGCCAGAAGATTACTTTGATATGATAATAATTGATGAAGCACATCATTCTCCAGCAAATACATGGATAGAATCTATCCAGCATTTTTCAGATGCAAAGGTTGTTAAATTAACTGCCACACCCTATCGTACAGATGGAAGAAAGATAGCTGGTGAGCTTATATATAATTATAGGCTTAGTCAAGCTATGGCATATAATTATGTGAAATCCTTAGAAATGCATGAGTATATTCCGGATGAACTTACATTTATTATGGATAATGATGATAGTAAGGAGTATACCCTAGAAGAAGTTATGGAATTGAAAGATGAGGAATGGATAAGTCGAAATGTTGCTTATTCTCCTGAGTGCTCGGCGCAGGTTGTAGAGGAAAGTATAGCAATATTAGAAAGCCAAAAAGGACTAAGTGACTTACCACATATGATAATAGCTGTTGCATGCGGGATCGAACATGCTAATCAAATTAGTGAGCTATACAGAAAACGGAATATTCGTGTTGGTATTATTCATAGTGATATGAACCCAGAGGATATTGAAGCGGTAAAGTCTGATATAACTAATTATAGATTGGATGTCATTGTTAATGTTGGAATGCTTGGAGAAGGATACGATCACAAGTATTTATCAGTCGCTGCGATCTTTAGACCCTTTAGAAGCAAGTTGCCCTATGCTCAATTTATAGGAAGAATATTGCGTTTTATTCCAGAAGCTCCACAATCCGGGGATAATATAGGACACATTATATCTCATAAGCATCTTTATCTGGATGAATTGTGGAATGACTACAAAATTGAAATAGCTCAAAGTGAGATTATTCGTCATCTACAAGAACAAGATTATCTGGAATTTGAAGAACCTGGAGGCGGCGAAGGAACTCCCCATAGACTAGATTTTGCAAAGGTAATATCTTCTTCAGGTAGCGTAAGTACAGATGCTTACCTTGAAACCGAATTATTGCGTAAAGCGAGAGAAGAATCAGAACAGCTAAATGAAAAAATCTTAAAATTATCCCAACTACTTGATATTACTAAACAAGCTGCTAAGGATATAATCAAGTCCCAGCAAACAGTGTCAAAACTGAAGCGACCAGATAAGGTGTATAATAGAAGCAGGCGTAATATCGATTTACGTATTAAAGAAGATATAGTGCCAGATTTAGTAGTCAAATACTCAATTCCACAAGTGGTCAAACCTTTAAGTGATAGTCGACTTTTTATCTCGAACGCATACAGATGGATACCAGCTAGAGTAAATGATGAACAAGGAATGTTAGCAGTTTATTTCAACCAATATTTAAAAACTGAAATAGGTAAAGTGCGTGAAGAATGGCTAA
>JAAZEK010000297.1 GCA_012512335.1 Clostridiales bacterium
AACATTGCTCCATCTGTTGTTTGAAGTTCCTGTCATTGTCTACGATCAGTTGAGTAGAAATACTTTTTAGCTGTTGATTTTGAATGAATGGTACGGCACGCCAGAATCTAAGTCGCTTGTCTTTCGAGAAATAATCAATCACATAACCATATAAGCTCTTCATAGCTTCTTTGCAGCTTAAACTTGATACTTCTAACATTTTAGCTGTTAAACAGCTGTAATATCTTTGAATCTCATCTCTGATAACCAGTTCAATAATTTCGTCCTTGCTCGCAAAATGACTGTAGAGCGAGGGGGTTTTGATGCTTACAGCACCAGCAAGTTCGGAAACTGACAAGTGGTAGCCTTTTTCGCAAAAAATATCAAATGCAGCCTTAAGGATTTCATGCTTTTTATCCACGCTCCACACCTTCTTGGTTTACTAATATTGTCACAAGCTTTATTCCTTACCGGATTTTACAATTTGCTTATGAAGCTGGATGTACATTTCTGGCATGCGTTCAAATGCCTGCATGCGTACCGGTTTGAGTTTGAAGGCCATGCCCATGCCAAGATTGAAAACCTGTTTTCCCAGGTCTCTTTGCGGGAAGTCATACAGTCCATTTTTCTTATAAAAGCGATGGTCATCTCCAACCACACCCCTCATGCTGTAGATCAAGTCACGGAATATTTTTATTCCGCCCACTCCAAGGAAATTTATGCTTTTTTGGTATTTGGCCAAGGCTGCCTGTGACAGGCGTTTTGCCGAATTTCTTAGTAAGCTTTCAAGATAAAGTGAATCCTCATACTCATCACCGATAATGCACATGGCATTCTCACGCCCGACATTATCCTTTCCTTCCAAAAATTGACGGACATTAGGTAGTGATCTGAGCGGTCCAGCCACCAGATAGGCGGTATGTTTGCCCATCATGCTGGTTCGGTGTCCATTTGAAAAGGTACGATCTAAAAAGAGCTTCCAGATTGGCTTCAGGTATCTATCCTCAATGTTCATGCCGAATACCAGTACATCACAGGTATTGACGAGATTAAGGTAGAATTCCTGGAACCCATCCTTGCGGTCGCATTCTCCCACCAACTCACATTTAAGACAACCGTGACAGCCTGCTTCATAGGGGAATTCATTAATATCGATGACTTCAATTGTATGGGGATAGGCATCTATGAACACGTCGAGCATTTGGGAAAGGTTCCCATCTTTATGGACCTCATCCGTCAGCAGTACTGTTCTCAGCTTTGGCTGCTCCAAATCAGGATCTGCTCCTTGGGGCGCGGTTGTTTGGCACGGCGAGAATCGCGGTGATTTCGTTTCCGGTAAGGCATAAACTTGCGTTCCACCGGATATCGGTTGCGACAGGAACTGACAAAGTCATTCATAAAAAATCGCATGCTGGCTCGATGCGTCTTATTGAGCATGTCCATATTATCGGCCGTTCGCCCTTCAATATAGGACATGCCCAGGTCTTCGCTCATACCGCGAAGCCAATCCTCTGCCAATTGGTCGTAATAATGGAAGCACGTCATCATACTGGTTGCGTATTTTCCTTCAAATATCGAATTCCTGCCGGCTGCTTTGATCAGTTGGAACAAACGCATCAGCTGCCAGGGAACCAGCATCGTATAGACAGGTGTATTCCAGATAATCGCATCAGACCACTCAATATCTCCTATTGCAGCTTCCAGCCAGGATTCCTCAAAGTCAATTTTGGACAAGTCTTCACCTGCCTGTAAGACTTTATACTCCACATCCTTTTCCTGTCCCAACATATATAGGCTGTGCTGGAGGGTTAAGCTGTGGTCGCCTTTGGGACTGCCATTTACTACAAGGATTTTAATTACTGGTTTCATTCGCAGTTACCTCACTTTTTATAATATGAATCATTTTACCCTTACGTTTCATTCTATTGAGCAATCTCTGAACTCGTGGCCTATTGTATCGCTGAGCAATGATACAAGGCAGATTGACAAGCAATGCGTAGATC
>JAAZEK010000298.1 GCA_012512335.1 Clostridiales bacterium
CCAAACTCACTTCGTTCAGACAGTGAAAGGTGCTTAACGCATTTTCTGCTGATATTCGCTAAGATTGATAATCGTTCCTGCAAAGGCTTCTTCCATATGATTTATTATTTTGACGTGAACAGTAACCAATTATTTACTAGTTATTGTAGTATTTTTCTCTTGTCAAAAAATTGGAATATATTGAAAGTATGAAGAAAACATGATAATCTAAACGGGAGATCATCAGTAAACAGTCGATAAATCCAATATAAAATTGAGCAGGAGGGTTTACATGGTACCAGGCCAGACCATATTTTTCTCAGTAATAACATTGATTCTATCCATTCTCTTTCCCATAATGCTATCTATTTGGTTTTGTAGAAAGTATAAGACTTCAGCTACAACGGTGCTTTTTGGAGCATTGACTTTTCTGGTTTTCCAGCTGGTACTCCGCATTCCACTGCTTCAAATATTAAAGCCTTACTATCCCGGAACTGAGCCTAGACTAACGGGCTGGTCCTTGGCTTTATACAGCTTTTATCTTTCTGCTACTGCAGCTCTTTTCGAAGAAGGTGGGCGAGTCCTCATATTCACCTTTTTTATGAAAAAAAGAAAAGACTGGAAGAACGCAGTTGCCATGGGGATTGGACATGGTGGCTTTGAAGCAATAGCCCTGACAGGGCTTACCTATTTTAACAACCTAATTATGATAGCCATGATAAATGCAGGACTTTTTCAAAACTCAACTGATCCATTGATTAGCCAGGCAGTACAACAATTGACAGAAATCTCTTCCTGGATTTTTTTAATGGCAGGTGTCGAGAGGGTGCTTGCGATTGCCTTACACATTGGATTTTCAGTACTTGTTGTGTATGGTTTGACCTCAAAGGAATACAAGTATGTATTGTACGCCTTTATAGCTCACTTTCTATTAAATTTCCCTCTTGCTTTCATTCAGAGTATAGCTGGAGGTATTTATATAGCTATTGCCTATATCGCAGTAATGGCATTTTTCTCCATATATTGGGTTATTAAAATCTCTCCTAATCTATTTCGAGAGGATAGCAAATGATCAAGTCTACTATATTGACTCTAGGCTTACATGAGATAAAAGATATTTTGGTTGAGGGGTAAAAATGTTTATGAAAAGCTTTATCTATGGCACGGGTAACTCGGCAAAGCTACAGTATATGCGCAAAAGCCTTACGCCTCTTGCGATTGAGATTATCGGCATAAATGAAATCAGCGCTACACTTCCAATTATAGAAGAGAGTGGCAACTCTCCGCTTGAAAATGCCAGAATAAAAGCCCTTGCTTATTATGCAGCATTGAAACAGCCTGTTTTTGCTTGTGATTCCGGGCTATATATAGACGGACTTTCTGACGATGAACAACCGGGTCTTCATATTCGCAGGGTTGGCAATAGAACCTTGAACGATGAGGAAATGACTGCCCATTATGCTAAGGTAGCAAGTGGACTTGGCGGCAAAGCAAAAGCGAGTTACAAAAATGCAATCTGCCTAGTGATAAGTGAGGAAGTTATCTATGAGCATTTTGGCGATGATATATCTGGTGAGGAGTTTTACCTTGTGGACAAACCTCATCCAAAGCGCGTGGAAGGATTTCCTTTGGACTGTATTTCTGCGCGAATTGATGATGGCGCATACTACTATGATTATGAAAGAGACTCCGTTGCATCAGGTGATATGGCAATAGGATTTCAGGAGTTTTTCTACCAGGTGATGAAAAGACGATAATTCGCTTATTATAAACAACAAAGAATATAATATTGATGATTAAAAGAATATAATATTAATGATTAAATGAACGGTTAGAAATCAAACACCGATAATCCAGGAAAGATGTAGGTGATAATATGCTTCAACACAAAGGTACAATTACACTAGAAACAGAGCGATTAATATTGCGAAGATTCGCATTGGATGATGCTGAAAACATGTTCAATAACTGGGCTAATGATAGCGAAGTAACAAGGTTTTTGAGCTGGCCTCCTCATGAAAATATAGAGGTAACAAGAACTGTGATCTCCAGTTGGATACAAGGTTATGAGAATCCAGAAACATACAGTTGGGCAATCGTGCTTAAGGAAATCAATAAACCTATAGGCTCGATAGCATTGGTCAGTGTCAATAGTAAAAATTTACGTGCGGAGGTTGGATATTGCATTGGAAAACCTTATTGGCATAAAGGCTACACTTCGGAAGCTTTTACCAGGGTATTGGAATTTGTTTTTGATGAAGTGGGATTCAACAGAATGGAAGCGAAGCACGATGTGCGAAATCCTCATTCAGGCGGTGTAATGAAGAAGTGTGGAATGACTTTTGAAGGAACTTTACGGCAGGTAGGTTTGAATCGTAATAACGAGTTTTTTAGTTGCGATTTGTATTCTATATTAAGGTCTGAATGGGATAAAAAGAAAAATACTAAAGCAATCAAAAGAAGTGATGGGTGAGCTAAATGACAATTTGTAATTTTTCCGATTTTTGCAATGCTTTGTTAGATAATGGGTTCTCCTTGGGAGGAGGTAATGATAAGGGCATTCATGCTGTTATCCCTCATGGTTGGGTAGAACAGTCTTCAATTAATTCTCCAATTCGCTGGCATACTGGAGATCCTGATACGGATCCCTGGGAATGGCGTATGCGCGTACTAGAAGAACGTGATGATATAGCATATTCAAAATTGTTTTTTCGAACATCTGGATACATAACAAAGGAGTGGTATCCATACTTTTACGCGATACGTCGAAAATATGATAGCTTGGAAGATGCATATTTAGCTGGCACGGTAAGTCAATTCGAAAAAAGAATATATAATATAATCACCGAAAATGGTGAAATAGCTTCCCATGAGATTAAGAAACTTGGATGTTTTACAAAAGAGGATAACTCAAAGTTTGAGCGGGCTATGGTTGACCTGCAAATGAATATGTTCGTTACAATGTGTGGTAGGAAGCAAAAAATAAACAAATACGGGGAGAGTTATGGTTGGAACAGTACTGTGTTTACCACCGTCGAGGATTTTTGGAAAGTACGAGAGTATGATCCTAAAAGTGTAAATCCTGATGAAGCTTATGAGAAAATAAAGGCTCAAATACTAAAAATCAATCCAGGTGCAGTCCAAAGGAAGATTGACAAGTTTATAAGAGGTTAATTAACTTATAGATGCTGAAGGTAACACAAGGGGGCAATGTTGACCGTGATAAATATGAATACAAAAACAAAAGCCTTGATTTATTCATTGATGCTTTCAATTATTTTAATGATTTTTCCGGTAGCGTCAGGGATCGTTATACTAACATGCAGCCTAATACCTGTCATGATATGGCACTCTTTATATAATTTTATCAATTGGCTATCCTCCGCTATGGGAACAATAGAAATTCTTTTAATCCTCGTTCAATCTGTCGTCATGATCGGTTATGGACTCTATTTGTGGACCAAATTGCCTATTGACAAAGCTCCGCGGCGTACAAAGCCTTGGGTGATTCAGTAGACCATAGCCAACGCAAAAGAATTTTACACCGAATATACAGGGATATGCAATAGGATTTTACATGCTAATGATAAAATAAAAAGTTAATATATCTACCTTTAATATGGGGAGGATTATCCATATGAATGTGATAAAAAGACAAACGACAAAGAAGAAAATATGGGTTATTATCTTAGTTGTATTTTTTCTTATAATAATAGGTCTTGGTGTGTATTACATGTATGGTCAGCTTGAACCTCCCATCACTAAAGTGACGGGAGGTTCAA
>JAAZEK010000299.1 GCA_012512335.1 Clostridiales bacterium
TCTAAAAACAGTGCAAAACAGTATTGAACTGGAGATTCTAAAAGGTATATTGAGGGATAGTGATATTGCCTGCATAGTTAAAGATAGAGGTTACGGTGGACATATGAGAATAGTCGCGGGCGATTCTCTATTCTATGCAACTGATATCCTAGTAGATAAGACTGACTATGAAGTAGCAAAAGAGCTGATTGATAACATGAAGTTAGAATAAGAAAACACAACATGTGATACATTTTACAAAAACGTAGGGGTGGACGACTCTGTCCACCCCTGGTGTAAATATAGTATAACTGCTATCTATAACAGTTTATCTTATAGCTTATCAACCGTATAATGTAAGCCTGTAGCCTGTTCCATCTTCTTGCTTACGGAAGAACGATATCCTGCATCCAGAATCATCATAGCACTAAGGTTAGTTTCAATATTCAAGGTAGGATGTAGTGGTGTGCCATTTTCCAGATGACTGATAAATTCCTTACCAATATTGTTGCGATCTTCTGGGATTGGATCTGCTTTATAAACTTCAGATGGAGTAGAATCATGTCTTTTTCTATATATTCTTACTTCCTCACCATCTGTTACCAAGGTACCATTTAAACCAAATACAATAGGCCCGTTGGGAGTACCGGAGTTTACTGTTGTCCAGCTACCCTCGATATGTGCTACTGCATCATCGAACTGTGCAGTAATGGAACCGTAGTCTTCCGCGCTACCAAAGGGGCTGTTAAAATTTGCTCTAAGTCCATAGGCAGAGCGTACAGGCGAACCTATAAACCAGCTTGCAAGGCAGGATCCATAGCAGCAATAATCCCAAAAAGCTCCGCCGCCAGCCTGGGCATGATACCACCATTCAGCAGCTTGTTCTTCTTCTTTAAGTCCTTCTCCATATGAGAATGGCCCTTGTGAGTCGCTGTTTCTATATGTAAACTTAAATACTTTACCAACTGCTCCTTCACTGACTAGCTTATGGGCTAACCTAATTCCGGGGAACCAAGTAGATGGCCAGTTAACGGCAAGTACTGCACCACTTTTTTTAGCAACATGCGCCATTTTAAGGGCAGCTGCCATATTCGTTGCCATAGGCTTTTCGACTACTACATGAATTCCTCTTGATAGAATTTCTGTTATTACTTCTCCATGAAAAGCGTTTTCACAGCAAACAATTGCGATATCCAAAGCGCCTTCGTCCAATAATTTAGTGTAATCTTCATAAACTGCAGTCATACCAGTCATTTTCATAACTTTATTCATGTTGTTGGACCTTGTAGAAGGTTTGTCGCTTATAGACGGAACGAAAGGTTTTAGGTCCGAGCAACCAACCCATTCTATCTTGTCGCCTAGCTCATAAAAGTTTCTCACCAGTGTGCCGATATGCATATGTGCAAATCCAATAACACCAACGCGATATTTCTTCATATAAAAACTCCTTTTCTATTTAGTTTTTTCTGTCATGTGCAATGTATGTTCATTGTAATATTAAGAAAAGTTCGTGTCAACAATTCTAGTAAATCTCCATCAATCATGATAGAATATTTACCAGTAGAGCTAGCTTACGCAATACTTGAATTATGGAATGGAGCGGGGGATATGGAGAGTAATTTACATAAAAACCAAGCACTGGATGACTCAAAGGAAGTATTGAGTCGGAGAATCACCATTGTTTGTCTTACTATTTTTATAGCCTTGGTTTATTACTGGCTTGTATCAAATTCATATACCAGCCCCGAGGGCCGCTTTGTTGCTCTGCTTAATGCTTCCTTATTTGTAGTATTAGGTATACGTTTTGTTCCCATGTGGGTTGCATCTTGGAACAAGCAAGTAGCGGGAGTTCAAGAAGCCCTAGCTGCAGAGGGGATCCCGGCAAAGGTAGAGAAAAAATCAATATATATTAAGATCTTCGTAGCCTTCCTTATATACGATATCCTCATTATATTATTCATCTATCTACTACAAACAATATCAAACAAGGGTGGTCCTTTTCATGAAGCTTTGAAATTATGGGAAGCCACTGACAGCGGGCATTACTTAGACATTGCCCAAGACTGGTATTTGTCTGTAGGTCATAGAGATCGTCTTGTCCAGCTAGTTTTTCTGCCTGGATATCCAATTTTGATCCGTATCATGAATATTCTTGTAGGGAATTACCTTTATTCTGGTATGATCGTTTCTGGTTTATGCTTTGCAGGTGCAGGAAGCATGCTGTATCGACTGCTTCGCTTGGACCATAACCATAAGTATGCGGTTTGTGTATTAGTTTATCTTTGTGTCTTTCCAGGGTCATTCTTTTTTGCAGCCCCTATGAGTGAAAGCTTGTTTTTGCTCCTCAGTGTCTCATGCATTTATTTTCTTCGTAAGAAGGATTGGTTTGTTGCTTGCATCTTAGCTGGCCTAGCGTCCTTCACCCGGTCTTTGGGATTAACCCTTTTAGCACCAATTTTATTTGAAATGATTGCAGAAAGCAAAAACGCTGATGCTTCTCAATTATCAGAAGAACAATCTTATGTAAAATCAAACTTTATGAGTCAATTGATATGCAAGTATTCAAATATAATTTTTGTATTACTTGGATTTGGATACTATCTATTTATTAACTATCAGATTTCTGGGAATCCATTTCAGATGCTAATTTATCAAAAGGAGCATTGGGGTCAATCCCTGGGCTTGTTTTTTAATACGGCTTCCTATCAGACGGATAATGCTATCAGAGCCTTTCAAGAACAGAATTTCCATACTATGTTAGGACTATGGCTGCCCAATCTCCTAAGCATATTTTCCAGCTTGATTATTATGGCGATTGCTGTTAAGAAAATACGTCCAAGTTATACCGCTTATTTCATTGCTTATTATGTAGTAGCTATTGGAGCTACCTGGTTACTCTCTGCTCCACGATATCTTTTAACCTTATTTCCTATTCATTTAGGACTGGCGAATATGTCTGAGAAACGCTGGGTAAACCGCTTATTGATAGTTATATGTATAATAATTTCCGTAGTGTATGCTTATATGTTTGTGAATCGTTGGCAGGTATGGTGAGGAGGATTATATGGGGAGAATATATGGTGGAATATATTTATTATTTTACTTGATATATCTATATAGCTGTGCTATTCTTTAGGTAGTTAAATAATTATCAAACATTTCGTGCTAAGGGTAAGGGTTCGTCCCAAGCCAAAAGGCGAGAGACAATTGTCCCTGTGCCTTTTGCACAGGGTTATTTTTTGCCTACAAAGTATATCTTCTATAGGCAATGAGAGAGAGGTCGAATAAAATGGAAACAAGATTAGCCTTAATTGGAATTATACTCGAAAACAAGGAATCTACACCTCAGCTAAATGCCGTACTACATGAATACGCCGAATATATCGTTGGAAGAATGGGAGTTCCCAATGTGAAGGAAGGAATGTCGGTTATCAGTATCGTAGTTGATGCTCCAGAGAAGGTGACAAGTGCCTTATCTGGCAAGATAGGTATGCTGCCTTATGTAGGCGTAACAACTATGTACTCTAAAAAATCTTAGTCACAATATAAACTTGTATACAGTAAAGATATGTATGTAAGCAAAATATGTGCCAAATACAATATTGATATAACAACAATACTGGAATCAATATATTTATCAAGATAGGATGCAACGGAGGTAATATGTCAAAGCTTTACGATATTATAGACAAACTAGAGGAAACTCAAAACTTGGAAAAGGAAGAGTTTATCAATCTACTTGATAATCTCACAGAATCCCTTGCCCAATATGCTTATGAAAAGGCAAGAAAGGTAGCTAGGGAGCATTTTGGAAATCGGATATATATAAGAGGCTTAATTGAAATCTCCAATTATTGCAAAAATGATTGCTTGTATTGTGGTATTCGAAGGTCTAACACAAATGCTGACCGCTATCGATTGAATAAGGAGGATGTCTTCAGCTGTTGCCATACAGGTTATAATCTTGGATTTCGCACCTTTGTCCTTCAAGGGGGAGAAGATCCCTTCTATAGTGATGAATTCTTAATCGAACTAATAAGTGAAATCAAGAAAAATTATCCTGATTGTGCAATCACCTTGTCTTTAGGGGAAAAAAGCAGGGATTCTTATCAGAAGTTATTTGACGCAGGAGCTGATCGTTATCTTCTTCGCCATGAAACAGCAGATGAAGCACATTACAGTAAATTGCATCCGAAAGAATTGACTTTGGAGTCACGAAAATCTTGCCTTCAAAGCTTACATGACATTGGATATCAAACTGGCACTGGATTCATGGTAGGTTCACCCTGGCAGACCAATGAGAACCTGGCACAGGATATATTGTTCATAAAAGAGCTATCTCCTGAGATGGTTGGTTTAGGTCCTTTCATTCCTCATCACGATACACCGTTTGCTGGGGAAGCCCAAGGGGCTTTAGACAAAACCTTATTCCTTTTGGCCCTGCTACGTCTAATGAAACCAAGCCTTCTATTGCCTTCTACTACTGCTTTGGGAACCATACACCCCAAAGGGCGGGAGCTAGGAATATTAGCTGGTGCCAATGTTGTAATGCCTAATCTTTCACCGGTGGATGTAAGAAAAAAATATTTGCTGTATGACAATAAGCTTTCTAGCGATGCGGAAGCTGCAGAAGGGTTAAATAGCTTAAAGAAACAAATGGATGCTATAGGATATGAAGTTGTTACAGACCGTGGTGATTATGCACCGCAGTTAAGGAAAGGGGTCTTACTAGATGTATGATGTAAAATCAAAAAAGGCAGAGGAATTTATCAATCATGAAGAGATTGAAGAAACAATTCAATGGGCGCTTGAAAATAAAAGTAATTATGAGCTCATTAGCAGTATTATTGAAAAAGCAAAGGCTATGAAGGGAGTTTCTCATAGAGAAGCTGCTCTATTACTGGAATGCGATATTGAAGAGCTTAATCAGGAAATGGTCAAGCTGGCAAAGGAGATCAAACAGAAACTTTATGGAAACAGAATTGTTATGTTTGCTCCTCTTTATCTGTCTAATTATTGCGTAAATGGATGCGTATACTGTCCCTACCACCTTCAAAACAAACATATCCATCGTAAGAAACTGACTCAAGAGGAGATAAAGAGAGAAGTTATTGCTCTCCAGGATATGGGACACAAAAGGCTTGCATTGGAAACTGGAGAAGACCCTATCAATAACCCATTAGAATATATTTTGGAAAGCATTGAGACCATTTATTCCATCAAGCATGAAAATGGCGCAATTAGACGTGTCAATGTCAACATTGCAGCAACTACTGTTGAGAATTATAGAAGGTTAAAGGATGCTGGTATCGGCACATATATTCTCTTCCAGGAAACCTATCATAAGGAAAATTATGAGACATTGCATCCTAAAGGACCAAAGCATGATTATGCCTGGCATACAGAAGCTATGGACCGTGCCATGGAAGGCGGTATTGATGATGTAGGAATTGGAGTTCTATTTGGCTTGAACCTATATCGATATGATTTTGTAGGAATGCTGATGCATGCGGAACATTTAGAAGCAGCCTGGGGAGTTGGGCCACATACCATAAGTGTGCCTCGAATTAGGCCAGCTGACGATATAGACCCTGATGATTTCAATAATGCCATTTCTGATGAAATATTTGCAAAGATTGTAGCTGTGCTTAGGATTGCAGTACCATATACAGGAATGATTATTTCTACTCGGGAGTCACAAAAAACTAGGGAAAAGGTATTGGATTTGGGGATTACACAAATTAGTGGAGGCTCGCGAACTAGTGTTGGAGGCTATGTTGAGGAAGAAGCTGAAGACGAAAAATCGGATCAATTCGATGTGGAGGATAGACGTTCTTTGGACGAAGTTGTAAACTGGTTGTTAGAATTAGGCTATATCCCCAGCTTTTGTACTGCCTGCTACCGTGAAGGCCGTACTGGGGACCGTTTTATGGCTATGGTCAAGACAGGGCAAATATCAAATTGCTGTCAACCAAATGCAATGATTACACTCAAAGAGTATCTTGAGGATTATGCGTCTGAAAATACGAAAATAAGTGGGGAGAGTATGCTCCAAAATGAAATGGCACGCATTCCCAGTGAAAAAGTAAGAAAAATAACAGCTGATTATTTAGAAAAAATTGTTGATGGGGAACGGGATTTTCGTTTTTAAACGATACCCTGAAAACCTATGCAGAAAAATTAGTAACTATTATTGAAAGTTAGCAAGGAAAAACCAGCCTACAAGTGGATATCGGTATGTAAGAAAAATATTTGAAAGTGGTTGATATCATGTCATTACAATCAACGCCCCGGGCTGACCGGGTACATATAGGAATATTTGGTCTGCGAAACAGCGGGAAGTCTTCTCTGATAAATGCTCTAACTGGTCAAAATATTGCCATTGTTTCCGATGTTGCTGGCACCACCACTGATCCAGTTTATAAGGCAATGGAAGTTCATGGCATTGGGCCTTGCGTATTTATTGATACAGCGGGCTTTGATGATGTAGGATCGGTTGGTGAACTAAGAAATAAAAAAACTCAAAGTGTTATAGACAAAACTGATATAGCGATTGTAGTTATAGACCCTTCAATTAGTTTATCAGTGGCTGCACTAATGAATTTAACGGATACTACGACGGATACTTTGACAGATACTCTGACATCGAAATCGCCAGCTAGCATTTTATCCGAGGATGAAATACGTTGGTTAGATGCTTTAAAGGCAAAAAACACGCCTATTATTGCTGCGCTCAACAAAGTTGATTTGTACCATGGGGACTCATCAGTTTTAAACAGAAATGATGACCATGAGATTACAGTAGATAAAGCAACTGACAGGATAACTAATAAAACAACAGAAAAAACAACTGAAATATATAAAGAA
>JAAZEK010000300.1 GCA_012512335.1 Clostridiales bacterium
CCCAAACACCAAATGCAACCTTCAGTAGCTCATCACGAATTTCCTCTGTATCGTGAATGGAGTCCTGTTCTCCACCTAACTCAATCCACCAAAAATTACTGGACCAGCTGTTAATATCATGACCACGATGTGGTAAATCCTCTTCTGTAGGATACTTGTAAGCCCACTTAGGTGGTATATAAGTCTGAGGGCTATCTGTCTCTCGTGCTTGTATAAGACAGCTCATACCCATAGTTTTCTTATCTGCCTGCTCTGGCTCAATGCTTTCATTAAACTCACTTGAAGCTTCACGTCCCACACGATATTCAGCACCAGTTAGAGGCGCCAGAATACTGTCACCTGAGCAATCCGCAAACAGTTTGGCTTCAACAGTATGCCAAGTTTCTGTTGTCAGCTGCCATCCCCGTATGGATTTTATACGATTGCCATCCATCTCTGCATCGTTGCAGCTACAGTTAAGCAATAATGTTATGTTATCCTGATACTTTACCTTCTCATATAAAACGCTGTCCCATATTGAATAGGATGTATTTGGATTACGATAGAGATTTTCCAGCTCTATCTCTTCTACTATTCCTGTTTCCAGGTTGTTTTCTCCATAGGCACCGGAACCGCTGATCCACATACGTACCTCTGATGACGCATTTCCACCTAGAACTGGCCGATCTTGCATCAATATAACCTTAGTACCACGACGTGCTGCAGAAATAGCTACACTCATTCCCGCAAGTCCTCCACCTACAACACATAAATCCGTCTTGTGCGTAATTTCCTTCATACCTTCCACCCTCTCTTTTTCTTATCATGAACCATTAAATCACAATTTATAGCCTATATTTAGCTCTAGGATATCTGAAAATAAAATACCACTATCCTTTATGCACGATTATAATACACTCCTAGGTATATCTCCTTGAAAACACTGTTTTAAATCTTAAATATTCTGCACAGATAATTCATAAAATATTGCATTCAGTGTGGAAATAGGATAAAATACACCTATATTGTACTTGGAGGCAGCTTTTATGAATACACGCACATATTCAGTGTTGTTTGATTATCTGACAGAAATCTCATCAGACTACGAAATTAGTCTGTGTATTAACGATTTTTCGGGCTTTATTTATTCTAATCCGGAGTTGACAGAGCTGCTCCAGCCCTTCATGATACACAGTAATCCATATTGTATGATGATTAAGTCAGATAAAGATCTATGGAATAAATGTATATGTATGAAAAAGCCAATTGCAGAAAAATGCAGATTAAACAAGGGAATTTATTATGGGATGTGCTACGCAGGTGTTGAGGAATATATTATCCCTCTGTTCCATAATGGTCAGCTTATAGGCACCTTAAACGCCGGCACCTTCCGCACTCGTATGGCAACTGCAGAGAAATTAATCAAACGTATTGCGAAATCCTCTTCATTGAACGAGCCTGGATTGTTAAGCTTATATGAGTCATCTTTGAGTGCAAATGTCCCAAGTGTTGAGAAAATAAATAATCTCCTGGGTATAGCCGCTGATCTGATAACGAGAATTTTCCACGATTTCTCTCTGTCTCATCCTGAATTGATAAATCGTAACAGATTTAGCTCAAATGAAGACAACACCCTTAGCCACATACTTGAATATATCAAAAGAAATTATAAGGATGAGGTCATTGTGCCCGACATTGCCCGCTTTTGCCATTGTAGTGACTCCTATATCAACCATATTTTCAAAAAGAATATGAAAGTAAATATAAAGAGATACACGAATCAACTTAGAATAGAAAATGCAAAGGCATATCTGTTGGGAACAGATATGCCTATAAAAGCAATTTCATCCAAAGTAGGTTTCAATGATTCTAACTACTTTTGTAAGGTGTTTACGGATATATGTGGTGTATCACCGACGCAGTTTAGAAAGGATAGGGGTGTTTCCTATTCTCAGAAAGAATCATAAGCAGGTACACCAGTATTTATAGTAAATCCAAAGTCTCCCTCTATTGCAAATAGTTCAGCTTCTAAGAATGATACTTGTATATTGTAATAATTATCGCTTGATAGCTTAGGTGTCCCACCTCGCCAGTTAGGGGCTAATCTAGTATAATCTCCTTTAATTTCCTCACTATCATCATAGCTGAATCCCTCAAGTGGTTTACCTTGACTATCTAATATTTGGGCATACACCCCGCCATAAGGAGCATGTACATTCAAAAAGATTTCAGGGGAATGAAACTGTAAGGAAATTGTAGTGATTTCCCCACGACCTCGGTCTGAACGTAAACCAACCCAACGATCCCTTTTAATTATACCAGGAACAATTACCTCACTATGAGGTGATTTAGCGCCTTGGGGACGATTTGACGCTCTTCCATGCTCTCTTTCAAAAGCATTGCAATAAACGATAACATCATCTTCACGCTCCAATAAACCAAAGGTGTATGAGCTACCTGATGAATATGAGCCAAGTTCCCCTTCTTCCATAACAAGAGCATCTGTTCGGTTCCATACAAGGCCATTATATGAATAGACATACTCAGAAAACACCGGTCCAAACATTACAGAATTATATGGCATAATCATCTTCTGAAGGAAACCGAGAAAGATGTTGCTCTTTGAAAGATAGGTGTGGGGCAATGCATAAAAATGTGTCGTGTTAGGATCAGAAGGTAGA
>JAAZEK010000301.1 GCA_012512335.1 Clostridiales bacterium
CTTCTTGAAAAAATGACCCGTAATACAAAAAACAAGAAACCAAAGACGAATGAAAACAAACGAATTCTTGGCCGTTCAATCGACGAACGCCCTGAAATAGTGGAATCACGCGAAGAATTCGGTCACTGGGAAATTGATATAGTCATCGGTCATAAAAACAAGCTAGATCCTGTGTTACTCACGTTAGTTGAACGAAAAACACGGTTTGAAGTCATCTTGAAAATCAATGGAAAAGATGCAGTAGCTGTAAACAAAGCACTTCTATCTTTAAAAGAACGTGCAGGAAATAGCTTCAGAAAAATATTCAAGACCATCACTTCTGACAATGGAAGTGAGTTTGCCGATTTACACCTCATAAGCCCCCTAACTACTTTAGACAATTGCTCTATGAAATGATAAGCTAAACCTAAGGGGGAATCGTCATTGACACGAAAAACATATGATGTAGAATTCAAAGAAAGATTAATCAAGGAATCTCTAGAAACAGGTAATGCTAGCTTAATTGCTCGCAAACATAGTGTTCATCCGAGTACTGTAACTCGATGGGTCAGAGAGGGCAAGAAACAGCCATATAAGGCGCTACAAAAAAATGTATTAAGCTCATACCAGAGCCTGTCCCAGGAACCAATAGAATTAGAATCCGCACTCAACCAGATAAATCAATTAAAATCGATAGTAGGTAAAAAGGAGCTTGAAATAGCCGTTTTGACAGATCTTCTAAAAAAAACGGATGCTCCATAACCAATAAAATAGATGTATCAAAAAAATATATAGATTGCGGGTTTAATGCATCAGAAATATTTACAATACTAAGCCTAAATCCATCTACCTACTATCACCGAATGGCTAGAGGAGACCTAGAAAGGTCCTATGGAGGCGGCAGACCAATCCCTGGATACTCCTTTAATACCATGGGGCTAAAGGTCTTTGACGGCCAAATAGAGGAATACATCATGGAGCTTATTGATGGAGAAGCCTTTGGCTATGGCTATTATAAGATCCATATAATGTTAGAACGTAGGCATAATCTGATCATTAACCCAAAGAAGGTGTACAGATTATGCTCCAAATTAGACATTCTGAAGCCCCAAAGGCAAAGAAAGATCAAATATCCAAGACGAATTGCACGAAACCGTGAAATAACAGCTTCTAACCAGCTTTGGGAGGTAGATATTAAATACGGCTATATAATCGGCGAGGACAGATTTTTCTATATTCTATCATATCTGGATGTTTTCGATCGCGATATCATTGATTATCATATTGGCCTTAATTGTACAGGCCGGGATGCAATATTCACTTTAAAAACCGCATTACAACGCCGAAATATAGACCCAAAAGGTTCCAATTTGGTAGTGCGATCTGATAACGGTCCTCAATTTATAAGCAAGATTTTTGAAGAAGGCTGTATTGAATTTGGTTTAGAACACGAAAGGATTCCAGTAAAAACACCCAACAAAAATGCTCATATTGAGGCCTTTCATCGCATATTAGAAGATGATTGCCTAGCTATTAGTGAATTTGAAAACTATGGAGAGGCTTTCATGGGAGTTGTTGATTTTATGGATTTCTACTGCAATACAAGAATCCATTCTGCCATTAAGTATTTGTCACCTGTAGAGTACTATTTGGCAGTTATAAATGGTAGTATCGAGCCTTTAACTGTAAGAGTATAGAATCTCGCTATCACCATGAAACTAAGGATAAATTTTTAAGTACTGTTTACTATGAGTGGCAGGATATGATAGCCTGGCATGGCGCCAGCCGCAAATCCCATAGCTGAAACTGAAAGAACGACCCACAGGGATTTCTGCGGATGGCTCATCGGCTGGTTCATCATATCCTGAGAGGCTCGTTGTCAACAGGGATTCTTGAAAAATTATCCGTCTAATACCATTTTATGTTCCTTGATAATAGAATATTGAGTATTACTATGATAACAAAAGAAATTAAGAGCATTTCTCTAAAATAAGGGGGTCAATCCGCTTCATGGTTAATTACCCATCTATGAATCTGAAACAGCCTTAAAATGCGTTATTTTACCTCTATATAATAGCGATAGAGGATAGCTCTGCTAATACCGGTTATTTTAATCATTTCTTAGACGCTGTAGACTTGGCTAGCGTACAGTTTCACAGATTGAGTAACATTACGTTAGTTTACGCATGATCTCCCACCCTCATTCCTACGTTTATA
>JAAZEK010000302.1 GCA_012512335.1 Clostridiales bacterium
ACAAGATAGCTGATTTCTTCTATGCGGTTATCTTTCACCTTTAAATAAACGGTCAGATAATCTCCGCAGGAAGGATCACCGTAGCTTCCTTCAGCATTTGCATCCGGCATACTATGGGCATTTTGTGGGCACATAAAATGTACCATTACTTTTTCTGAATAGATAATCAGCCACCTTAATCCACATCGTCTATAAAACGCTGACCACGCCTATGCCTATGACAACCACGGCCACAACCATTTCCTAATCCTTCACAAAGCCGGTATTCGCCACCTTCAATCACTAGCACTTTTCCATTTACTAAAGATTCAGCCAGCTTTTTTCTGGCCTCTATATAAATGCCTTGGACGGTGCTACGAGCAATATTCATTTGCTTGGCACACTCTTCTTGAGTAAAGCCCTCCAAATCGATAAGCCTTATAGTTTCATATTCGTCTACAGTCATGTTTACACGGTTTTCTACTCCAGCAGGCGAATCAAGCGGTCCAAATCTTTTGCTTTCAGGCAAGCTACAAACTTTTCTCCACTTCATCGGTCTCGCCATAACTCATCACCCCTATCCTAATTAGAAATAACCAGAGCGTCCTCCGGTTATCCCTGTTACCCATTATAGGTTCTCCAATTGCAAATCAATAACTTCGAGTCGATCTTGCAGCATGGTTTTCTGCTCATTTAACAGTTCTTTTTGTGTTTTTGAGGAGGTCTCGTTAATCGCAGAAGCTCTACCAAAACCGCGTCTGCAAGCCCGTCCAAGACCTAATCCCATTCCGATACCAGCTCCGTACCTTACTGCATTAGCACCTGTGCAAAACCCTAAGCCTCTTCCAGTTATTGATCCAGCACCCATTGGACCAGTTCCATCCCTTCTTGGCATACTATTCACCTCCTTGCAGTTTGTGGCATATGCCATTTATTCTTATTATATCCTCGTTTATGGCATATGTCAATAACCTTTGAGGTAATTATTTGCTATAGATTATATTCTATTTATCTTATCAGCCAGAGATTTTACTGCCCCGATAGCCATATCCCATGAGATGTCCGCAGCATAAAAATATTTCTTTTGATATCTCTCCCATAAGCTGACCATTATTGCATTCTCCATAATCATCGCAATAGCTTCTGTAACGCCTGACATTTGTTCGGCTGTATGGCGTTTTTCTATCGTCTTGTCCAAAACCGCCCTGAAAGTGTTCGTGTCAAATTTCTGCGTAGTGGTAAGGATATAAATATCGTAGAAGTCCCTCATACGTGTATTGGTAACACTGCGGGTAATAATTGTTTCAAATTTCTCAGCCAATATCGTTTCTAAGTTATACGCCATGATACTGATTGACCTGTCTTCAAGCATCAGCTTAAAATTATACTCAATTTCCCTCGGTGTGATGAAGTCCCCGGTTGTGATATCAATTTTAAGAGTCTGACGGGTTTTATCGAAAACAGCTCCAATCGACACACGATAGCCGGGATAGTCTGATTCCTCCCGTATCTCCTCAACGCCCAGCAGGGAGAATTCAGCACCATCATCAATTTTAGTTTGGAGGATCTTCTCAATGATTATGGTTATTTCAGATGCGGTCAATGTTTGGTCCTTGATAGTTGCGTCCATATCCATTGTAGTCCGCGTGTCTATGCCAACCATCGCCGCAATAAGCATACCGCCTTTTAAGATGAAGCTGTGCCGATAGTCCGACCCGGCTATGCGCTCCAGAAATCGTTCCAGCATAAAATTTCGCAAAAGAATTTCAGCTTCCACATTCGACTTTTTGGAAAGGTTGCGAATAAGTGCTTTTAGTTGAGTTGACGTTTTCACAAGAGCACCTCCATATAGCTTCTAAGCGGTTTTGCTACCCGAAACATTTCTGCCATCTGCATAAGTGTGTTTAGATTTTTGTCTTTGCGGAGGGCGTAGCGTTTGATTGCATCGGTTACAATGGCGATGTCTAATTGATTACGACTGCGCAGGCAGTCACAAATGGTTCTCTCTAAACCGTAGGCGATAACCGAATTCCCAAACATCGTCGTAAGTTTTGTTACGCCAATCTCGTGCAGTTCACGCTTGATTGTGAAAACCGAGAAACCATCTTCTTTCAGTTTTGTGGCATTATAGCCTGTAGGCACGGTCACCGTATAATTGATAGGGTCGCGGTCAGTTAGGTCGTGAAGAAAAAGTGCTGTCTCATGGGAGTAGATGATTTTCGGACGCCGCAATTGGAAGATATACATTTTATCAGCAAATTCATCCGGCAACACATAAACCCCAAAGGTCACCCGTTCCAGGTCCCCTGATTTCACAAACAGCCGCATACGCTCATTTGAAATGCCGACTTCATTCGCTTGTGCGGTGGTAATCATACCGCCATTTTGCATCAAGATTGACTGCAACTCATTAGGAATTGCCAAGTTATTTCACCTCCAATTTGACTTTGATGCTTATATAATACATGAGATTTGCATGAAAATCAATATAAGCTTTTGATATTTGTGCAAGTTTAAAATGCCAAGCAGGCATAAAAATCAAAAATAGCATCTAAATTATCTTTGGCTATGTACGTTAACTCATCAGCAAATATGCACGAGGAAGGGTAATTAATGACAGATTATAGAGAAACTCAGAAAGCATTATTGTTACTATCACATAACATTGATTGTTTAGAATGGGAGGATTTTTTAGTTCTTCCGTAAAATAGCATGGCTTTAAAATTGTATACTTTCTAAATTTGTGATTATTGATATTATTCCGCTTTCTGAATATAATATGGTTATACGGAAAGGAGCCTAAGTAGGATGAAATATATCTCAACAACAGAAGCGGGGAAAATGTGGAACTTGCCTGCACGACGTGTTGGTGTCTTGTGTAGTAATGTATTATGATAAAATTCACAGCGCCTGAAGATAGAATCGTACGCGCTTACACTAATGGGGTGACTGAGAGGGTGACTGAGAAGGTGACTGAGGTGACTGAGAAAGTAACCGAAAATGAACAACAAATTCTTTCTTTGCTTTTAGAAGATCCAGCATATACCTACACCAATTTATCAGAAAGATTAAGTATAAGTCGCAAGACGGTATCTATACGAATAAAGTCTCTTAAAGAAAAAGGCCTTATTAAAAGAATTGGTTCTGATACTAAGGGCTACTGGGAGATACTCTTATAATATACGTGTATGTGCTTTTATGAAAGTGTGGTGATTGGTATTATTTATTTTACAGGCGACCAACATTTTGGTCATGCTAATATTATTAAACACTGTAATCGACCATTTGCTAAAACCCATAAAGGAAGAGCCTGCTGCGGACATTGACCGCAAACAGGCTCATGGCGGAGAGGGTGGGATTCGAACCCACGTGGGATTGCTCCCAAACTGATTTCGAGTCAGCCCCGTTATGACCACTTCGATACCTCTCCAAATATTGTCAGGTTTTCTTATCTAACAAATCACAGACTCAAACTTGAGTACACTTGATTATTCTAGCATAACTATAGCACAAGCTCAACTGAAATATTTACCTACGAACTGCTATCCTGATAATTGCCCACTAAATAACTACCAGTGAATTACATGACTGTACTTACCCATTACAATAACATAGATAGTATTTGTGGAACAATCATCAGTAAAACAATTATTATAGCCACTATCTGAATGATAGTCTTTTTCTTCACGAAATTCCTCCCTCCTCTGTAATTCGTTACCTAAAACTTATCATATTTCTTTCTTTTTTGCCTAAAGTAATCCTTCATTATATGTGAGCATTCTTCCTCCAGCACAGCTTCCACTACTTCAGTCTGGTGGTTAAATCGAGCATCCTGTAATAAATTATACAAACTACCGACACAACCTGCTTTTGGATCTCGTGCACCAAATACCAACTGACGAATCCTAGCTTGTAAAATAGCGCCAGCACACATGGGGCAAGGCTCTATTGTTACATATATATCGCAATCCGTTAAACGCCAGCCACCCAATGTTTGGGCAGCTTGCCTTATGGCGATGATCTCAGCATGAAGTATGGGATCCTTCTCACTTTCTCTAAGGTTATGTCCACGACCGATAATCTTTCCATCCTTAACTACTACAGCACCAATAGGCACCTCATCCATATCATAAGCCTTTTGTGCTTCAACTAAGGCTTCCTGCATAAATGCTTCATGTGTCAAATACTCGTGAGTAAATTCCAGGTCCAATTGCACCGCTCCTATTTGAACTTATATAGCTCTTGCACTTCTGCATAAGCATCGTGAGTGCCAATATCATAACAATTTCCATCGAACTCATAAGCATAAACTGGTACCCTTTTGTATAGCCATGCTGGGAAATTCCCTGGAGAGTCAGGGTTGTTGCCTGTCTGCAAATATTCATCTAACAAAGACAATGTTTCCTTCTTATATATATAAACTGCATACGCCCCCAACAAAGACTTCGGATTTTTAGGCTTTTCCTCATAATCAGTAACCCTATTGGTTTCATCCATAAGCACTATAGCCATTTTAGGGACCTCATGAGGCTTGATTTCCTTCACGCAGACACAACAATTATCTACTTCCTTGTAGAAATCATATAAATCTTTGAGGGAGAAATCCATCAGGTTATCCCCTGCAAGAACTATAATTTCCTCCGATATCTTTCCCTTATCTAGTACAAATTTTAAGTCACCTAAGGCACCAAGTCGATCTTCGTTATTGGTTGTCCCATCATTATATATAGTAATAGGAATTGAGTAACTACTATCTTCCTTCCAATCTATGAAATGTTGATAGAACTTTTCGTTAGTTACAATATAAACACCATCAACAACTGGAATCTGTAGCACATTCTTCATAATATGATCCAAAATTGCTTTGCTTCCCACGTTTAGTAATGCCTTTGGCATATCCTTCGTTAATGGATATAAACGCGTTGCATATCCCGCTGCCAATATAATTGCTTTCATAACATTACCTACCCTCTAATATATTTCAAACTCTTTATCATACGTCAAAACTCCCACATCTATAGTGGCGAGCTCACTTACTCACTTCTCCTTTATAGTATCAGCTATTTAGCTTTCAATCAATGGAACCATGTTCATATCCAAAATAATAAATTATATGGAAAAAGCCTTTGCGACT
>JAAZEK010000303.1 GCA_012512335.1 Clostridiales bacterium
GAATACTTCGTTCCTAGCTGGAATATATTACCTACTTCTATCCCTCTGCTTAACTTCAAAGGACTTCCGCAATGAACACATGTATCTCCTTGTTCTACCTTGGCTATATCCACAAATTGGTCAATCTTAAGATCTCGCTCTACACTAACACCTTGTAAGTGATAATCTTCTTTATTAGCACCACAGGCCAGATTCTTTTCCCCTTCCAAGGATTTATCATATACTAGCTGTATATTCTTTGAATTTAAGTTATAGGCTCCAATAGATCCAAAGGCCAGATCCACACCTTCATATTCAGTTAAAGGAAATACCTCTGTGCCCAGATGTTTCTCCAGTTTTAACTCATTTACTTGCAGATCACCTCGAATAAAAGCTACTACTGTTTTTTCATTGTCTTTCCTGAAGAACACTGTAGCCTTCATGGTCTGAGATTCCTTAATATTTAAGAACTTTGACAATTCTGCTATATCTTTTATTCCAGGGGTGTGCACTTCACTAATTTCTTGTTCTTCAGATTCCTCTCTATGGATATGAGAAACTGCAACGTCCATGTTAGACTTATAATCGCAATTTTCACAATAAACTATAGAATCCTCACCACCATCAGACAAGTACATGAATTCATGGGCTTTCTGTCCTCCCATCATCCCCGTATCTGATAAAATGGAAATGACATTATTAAGACCTGAACGATGAAATATTCGGAAATAGGCATCCAGACATCTTTCATAGTATACTTCCAAATCCTCTTGGGAGGTGTGGAAGGAATAAGCGTCCTTCATGGTAAATTCACGTACCCGAATTAATCCGCCACGTGCTCTGGGCTCATCACGAAATTTGGTCTGAATTTGGTATATCATGAAAGGATATTTTAGATAAGATTTTGCCTCGCCTCGCGCCAGATGAACTGCCGCTTCCTCATGTGTCATACCTAGAAGCATGTCCCGCCCTGCTCTATCTCTAAACCGTAAAAGCTCACTACCTACGGATTCAAAGCGTCCAGACTCTTGCCATAATTCAGCAGGCATAACTACAGGAAATAACACCTCCTGGCCGTCGATATCATCCATTTCCTCACGGATAATCTGTTCAATTTTATGTATAGCCTTTAATGCCGGCGGTAGAAGAGAAAATATACCATTTGATACCTGTCTTATATAGCCTCCACGCAACATAAAACTATGGCTAGCCATAAAGGCGTCAGCAGGTTTTTCCTTATACCTCTCACCTAATAATTTACTTAATAACATAAACCTAAAATGCTCCTTTCCTACTAACAATTTTATATTTTAGTTAGATTGCAATCAAGTTATTATTCCCTTCAAGATGTAAAGTAGAATAATATGTATGGGGTAAAATCCATATTGAAGCCATCTGTTTAATCGTAGGTCATCCCTCTCTACGCCCCGAACCAGAAAGGAGGACACAAGGGAAAACAACTGAATTTCGTGGTAGCGATATACAAGAAGCCCTACCAAGCTTATAATACCTTGATACAATGGCATTTTTCCATCATCTCTACAATAGTAGAATATGAGGATGGTAATAACACCGTAAATACCATACTCAAACTTCAACAAATGGACCAAAGCCAAAACAACCAAGCTAGCTAACATGCCTAAGTAACGCTTGGGCATGTGTAAAAGTTTTAATACCAGCAACCCTGCCAATAAGGTAAAACAGACATTCCAATTATCATTCTCAAAAAGCAGGGTATATGGTATCTGAGTTACAAAACCTAAAGCTAGCAATCTGATTGCATATAGTTTCCAATTTCGAGTGTAACGATAGCCCATGGCAATTCCCCATGCAAATAGTGGGAAAGCTATTCTGCCAACTACCCGTAACCATAAGGCATTTGGGAAAAACACCGCCCCTATATGATCTACCAGCATGGTAAACATGGCAATTAGCTTTATCAAGCTTATCCCCCCGTTGGCTATCGAAAATCTGTCTCATTCATTCTATCGTATAATTAATTTTTCGTCTACTATATTTGAAAGTAGTGAGTGAATTTCGGTAAATATCGTTACGGCTCGCACTAAAATAAAAAATCATATGGAAGAAGCCTTTGCAGGAACGATTATCAATCTAAGCGAATATCAGCAGGAAATGCGTTAAGCACCTTTCACTGTCTGAACGCAGTGAGTTTGGAAGGTGTAGTATTTTCAGCTGAGATGAGCTCTAGATTGATTCGTGATGGCAAACAGCGACTGGAATATATTTATTATTTTGATTGACCCAGCAAGCAGTAACGATAAATATCTATGGACGATAAACAAACAGCAGACCCAAAAGAATCTGCTGTTTAATAACAATTATTATATTAACTCAAAATCATACAAGCTTGCTATGGTAGGATAGCATATAATATCCCGCCAAGTGAATTATAGACTATCACCAAAATCTTCACGGAACTTGGCCACCAATTTGGTCTGCCAATCGCTTACTGGAGCTAGCTTACCAAAGAAGAACCGTAATACTTTTGGCTCCTCTACAAAGCTTAAGCCTCCAATGAGTCTTCTGTTTTCATATAGCCATACAATTCTATCTACTGCATATTTAACCTGACTTAATGTAAATACTCTTCGGGGCAATGCTAAGCGAACCAATTCCATATTAGAAATAGTTTCGTTGCCGTCGTCGTCTCTTTGTTCGGACATGGTTCCTCTTTCCATGCCTCTAACACCACTGACAATGTAAATAGCTGCAGCTAATGCACCAGCAGGATATTGTTCTTGTGGAATGTGGTCTACAAATTCCATTGCGTCCACATGGCAACCCAATCCCCCTGCAGGTGTAACAACAGGAATACCCTTCTTCTGAAGCTCTTCAACCATAAATTCAATAAACTGAGGACCCTGATCGATCATCTCCATATCCATGGTTTCATCTAGACCAACAGTCATTGCTTCCATCTCACGAACAGACATACCACCATATGTTAGGAAACCCTCGAATAAAGGTACCAGCTCTCGCATTTCATCAGCTAAATCAGCACGGCTGGTGCAGATTCCACCACCACGAGCACAGCCTAGTTTCCGAGCTGAAAAGTAGATGATATCGCACAGATCAGACATTTCACGAGTAATCTCACGGATGCTCTTGTCTAAGCAGGATTCCTCTCTGATTTTTATAAAGTATAGGTTATCAGCCAATAAGCTGGCGTCTAGAACCAACATTATACCATACTTATCACAAACTTCACGAACTTGCTGGAGGTTTTCCATCGAGAAGGGTTGTCCACCAATTAGGTTGGTTCCAGCTTCCATACGAACGAATGGAATGTTACCAGCCCCTTCTTTCTCAATTAAAGCAACTAGTTTATCAATATCAACATTTCCTTTAAAGGGATGGTCACTAGTGATTTTAAGAGCCTCATCAATAAAAATTTCTTCAACTCTACCACCATTAAGGGTAATGTGTGATTTTGTAGTGGTAAAATGATAGTTCATGGGCACTACAGATCCTGGTTTTACAAAGGCTCTGGAAATTATATTTTCACATGCTCTGCCTTGATGAGCTGGAAGGAAAATATCCTTTCCAAAAATTTCTTGCATCTTTGCCTCCAACCTATAAAATGTTTCAGAACCAGCATAGCTGTCGTCAGCTTGCATCATAGCTGCCATCTGCTTGTCGCTCATGGCATTGACCCCACTGTCGGTGAGCATGTCTAGGAAAACGTCTCTATTGCGCAATAGAAAGGTATTATTACCTGCTTCACCCATTGCTTGAAGGCGCTCCTCCACCGGTATTAAATTCAGCTTCTGTACAATTCGGACCTTGTGCATCTCTAAGGGAACATTTTCCCCTTGATAAAATTTGATTTGTGACATTTGTATTCCTCCATTCCTGTTCTTCTAATAATTAACTGAGCGGGCATTGTGCAGGATATGGAATAAAAAAGCACCCCAAAATGGAGTGCGGTAATATATAGTGTTAACCCTACCACTCTACCATCCTACAAAAAAGCTTATAAAAACCCTACCCATTCTACAAATCTACAAGGGGTATTGTAACGCATTTTCATGGGAATGTAAAGCTGAAATTTTTCTTCACCTTACTTTTCATATCTAGTAGTATTGAACAATAAATACATTTCAATTATTTTAGGCTATGAATAGCGACTCGTCGCAGCTTAAATTACCAAGGTGTGAATCTACAGGTTAAATGATACCATTATAGCTTTTTAAAATCGTTTGTAGCTGATTGATGGAGATATTTCGCACATCATTGTTTTCTAATGCGAGGGCTGCAGCAATACCGGCAGCCTCTCCTAAGGCAAAGCCTGGGCCCATTCTCCTTACAGATGAGTGAGCTTCTTGGTCAGTAGAAATACATCTACCTGTAGCTATTAAATTGGAAATTTCATTTGTTATAAGAGCTCTATATGGAATAGAATAACTCTTCTTTAGAACCTGGTATACAGCGGGTTCATTGTTTCTCGGATGAATATCTATAGGACATGAAGCCCTAGCAATGCTATCATTAAATTCTCTACCTGATAATATATCGTCTGCACTTAGAATATATTGTCCCTTAATTCTTCTGGTTTCCCTAATTCCTAAAGTAGGTGCTGTCTGCTCGATATAAGCATTTTCAAAGCCTGGCATATAATTGCGAAATACATCCAAAATATCCCATGCTTGTTTTCTGCACTCTATGGTAGCCTTCGTTAAATCTGTAGGATCAAGTCCGTTTAGGGATGATATTGAAGTCATATTAACATATGTACTACCCTTACGAGGATGCCAGAATAAGGTAAGTTGTCTGGAATTAACTCTATGTTTATCCCATATTTCCTGCATCTTCTCACGATCTAATATTCTGTCCTGATCTATCCCAGATACAATCATCATTAAGGTCATGGCCTGCTGGCCTTCACTATCTTCGCTGGATTCAAAGGGAACCCCTGCAAAAGCACAAATATCGCCATCAGCTGTTGCATCGATAAAAACCTTTCCGTAAATATTAAAATCTCCATTCTTAGAGAAAGCTGTAATATGGCTTATTACATCAGTAGATTTCATTTCTACAGACCTTACCCAAGTATGGTATAAAAGACTTACACCATTTTCAATTGCTATATCCTCTAGTTCTTTCTTAAGGTATTCTGCATCACATGTAGGACCATAAGTAGACATGGCAGTAGCCGCCTGGTCATGCTTTGATGCCATGTTTTCCAATATCTTCTTACCAGTCCCACTGATTACATAAGAGTCATTTATGCCCCAAGTAGTAATTGGCTGAACCAGACCTGAGGTTGCCATTCCGCCAAGAGCCCCATATCGGTCGATGAGAAGGGTCTTGCTACCTTGCCGTGCAGATGCAATAGCGGCCATGGTACCAGAAATCCCGCCACCAATAACAACTATGTCGAATTTAACATCCTTTGACATTATTAATCCTCCAATGAACAAATTATTATTAATGTACACTAACCCAATTAAATTATAAATGCTCTCTATTTGATTATGTATATTCTCAATTAATTATCAGTTCTTCTTGCATGTACCAC
>JAAZEK010000304.1 GCA_012512335.1 Clostridiales bacterium
ATGAAAGGCTTTGGGTAATAGAGCCCGGGCATCCTATAGTTGATGGAATTGGAGAATGTATAGAGATCCCTCACGAAGAAATGTATGGGGAACACTTTGATATTCCAGCCCCAGACACCTTGGTTTTTGTTAGCTGGTTTGGCGGTGGAGAAGTTTTCCGAAGCGGCTGGTGCTATAATAGGGGCAATGGCAAAATCTTTTATTTCCGTCCTGGTCATGAAACCTTCCCGATCTATCATCAAGCTGATATTCAAAAGGTTATCACTAACGCAATAAGGTGGGCAGCACCAGTAAATGGACCTCAATATAAAAGAGGGCATGTGCCAGAGCCATTGGAGAAGGTAAGATAATAGGATACTAGGGGGTATTTATATGGATAGCAATGTGAAATATTGTGAATTGACAAAACGAGATCTTCCTGTTATTCAGGATGTAGATATTATTGTTGCAGGTGCTACCCTGGGCAGTATTTCTGCAGCTGTAAAAGCGGCGAAAATGGGAGCTAAGGTTTTTGTAATTGGATATATGCCCTATATGGGTGAAGATATCTGTGGTACTTACAAATATATGTTTGAGGAATTTAGTGGAACTCATCCTATGTTGAAAAAGCTGTTCCCTGTGGATAAGCAACGAACACCATTTAACGTAAAAAAAGTGCTTGAGGATGAATTAATAGACAATGACATTGATCTTCTATATTCAAGCTATGTGACAGATGTCTTGTTTGATGATCAAGAAGAACCTGCTGGAGTAGTAATTACCAACCGTTCAGGTCAGCAGGTTATACGAGGAAAGCTAATAATAGATGCTACTCAAGGAGCTTATGCAGCCAAATTGGCTGGTGTTGAACTTAAAGAAGAGAAATCAGAGAAAAATCAGACATTCCAGATGATTACCGTTGGCAACACTACAGACTCCACAGGTGATAAAAGACTGTTACCTATTAAGGTAAAGCATGAGGATAATGAATACTTTGCCAATGAGTATACCTTTAGATATGATTTTGAAGACTGGACTCACGCCTCCATTTGCGATGTTGAGCAAAAAATTAGGGGAGAGATTTGGGATCCCGATCAAGTAGATTCTGCAGATAATCTGTTTACAATTCCTCCCTTTAAAATTGAAGGACTTAAGTCTTATAATGACGAGCTTTTTAATATTGATAAGCTTCCCACAGAAGCCTTTATTTCAAAGACCAATAACAGAATTTATGTTATTGGGGCTTGTGCTGATATAAGACGAGAGCATGTCGAGGATTTATTAAATCCAGCTCATCTGATTACGTTAGGTGAAAAGATTGGTGAAGTAGCATCTGAAATAGTAAAGTCTATTAACAAATCCTCCACTGCTGTTATTAAAGAAAAGAATCAAATAAATAATCAATCAAGGGATCAGTCACATAATGTAAGTGGTGCTGTTAAAATCTCTACAACTCCTATGAGAGAGACTACCAATAAAAACCTTACTTTAGCTGGTTCTTCCATTCCTGTTATAGGCGAGTATGAAGTAGTGGTAGTTGGAGGTGGA
>JAAZEK010000305.1 GCA_012512335.1 Clostridiales bacterium
TGGAACCACCAACAAGAATTACCTTATCTATCTCTCCGGAGCTTAACCCAGCATCCTTTATTGCATTACGCAGAGGTACCATGGTTTTTTCAACCAAATCTGAGGTAAGTTCATTGAATTTGGATCGAGTAAGAGTAATATCAAGATGCTTGGGACCGGAAGCGTCAGCAGTGATAAAGGGCAGGTTTATATTGCTGGTCATAACGCCTGACAACTCAATTTTCGCCTTTTCAGCAGCTTCCTTTAATCGTTGCATGGCCATTTTATCCTTACGAAGGTCTACGCCACTTTCCTTCTTAAATTCATTGGCCAAATAATCCATAACTCTGTCGTCAAAATCGTCTCCACCCAGTTTGTTGTTACCACTGGTAGCTAAAACTTCGAAAACTCCATCACCAATTTCCAGTATGGACACGTCGAAGGTTCCGCCTCCCAGGTCATATACTAAAATTTTATGATTATCTTCCTTGTCCAAGCCGTAGGCCAATGATGCAGCTGTAGGCTCGTTGATTATCCTAAGTACTTCCAGACCTGCTATTCTACCAGCATCCTTGGTAGCCTGTCTTTGACTGTCGTTGAAGTAAGCAGGTACAGTTATAACAGCCTCAGTTACTGTTTCCCCTAAATATGCCTCTGCGTCTTGCTTCAATTTTCCAAGAATCATGGCAGACAGCTCTTGCGGCGTATACTCCTTGTCATCAATCTTTACGTTAAAGTTAGATCCCATTTCTCTTTTAATGGACATGACAGTTCTTTCAGGATTTGTAATAGCTTGTCTTTTAGCTATTTGACCTACCAATCTCTCTCCGTCCTTTGCGAAGGCAACAACAGAAGGTGTAGTTCTGCCGCCCTCAGCATTGGCAATTATGATAGGTTCGCCACCTTCCATTACCGCCACACAAGAATTAGTTGTGCCTAAATCGATTCCAATTATTTTTCCCATAAAAAATCCTCCTCGTTGACTTATCTTACAAGTATCGAAGTTTATTATTCCATTCTATACTTCCAAGCATATGTACTAAAATTTTTTCACTTTATATATTTTTTATTATTTTCTATTATATGTCCTTCAACATATCCATGTCTTCAATCTAGCTAGCAAAAATCTGTCTAGCAGGCTACATGTACCATACTGTATCGTATAACACGCTCACCCATCTTATATCCCTTTTGATGAACCATTACAACTGTGTTCTCCTCTTGCCCATCTTCCGCATCCACCTGACCTACAGCATTATGATATTCAGGGTCAAAGGGCTTGTCAAGGGCCTCGATTTCTTCCACCCCTAGCTTTGCTAGAGTATCTAGAAATTGACGTCTTACCAAATCTATTCCTTTCAGCAGGGATTCATCAACTTCTGTAGCAGGTACAGCCTCCAGCGCACGATCCAAATTATCTAGCACTGGTAGAAAAGCCTCCACTACTTCAATAGTAGTCGTTTGATAGGTTTCCGCCACTGTATTCTTATTGCGCCTTTTATAGTTTTCAAAGTCTGCTTGCACCCTCTGGGCCATTTTTAGATAATCTTCCTGCTTTGTTTCAGCCTCTGACAGCTTTTTCTCCAGATCACTTTGATCTTCATTAGCCTTACATTTGCACTGTCCATCCAAGTCATCCTTTGAGTCTTCGCAAGCGCAGGAATGGGATTCTTCGCTAGAGTCACAACAAGCTTCCTTCGTGTCATGCTTTATTGATTCCTGCCCTGCAGATTCCTGATTTACTTTTTCTTGATCCTCGTATTCCTCATTGACCTTGGAGTCCTTTCTTACCTTCTTCTCTCTCAAAACCTTCACCTCATCTTTATCTTTCTGCAAATAATGATAGTTCTATTATAATAGCCCTTGGCTAAGCGCCATAAAGCTGAGTTAGATAAATGCTTAAAGCTTTACCCATATAATCCATTACCGATACGGCCCTGGAATATTCCATTCTGGTAGGACCAATGACACCGATTGTGCCCAGCACTCTGTTACCTAAATTGTAGGTTGCAGTTACTATGCTACAGTCTCTAAGCTCTTCCTGTAGATTTTCTGTACCAATGGAAACCTTAATCCTTTCATCCTGAGAGCTAGCTAGAATTTGATACAGCAAATCCTTTTCCTCTAGTAAATCTAAAAAGGATCGAGCTCGAAGAATGTCTTGATATTCTGGGAAATTGAATATATTGGTAGTGCCTCCCAAATACACATCCTGCTTCTGGGATTTCCTAAAGCTATCTGTCAAAACATCCACTAGGGAATTAAAGAATTTCTGATTCTCCATGAATTCCTTTTGAACAGCGGTAAGGTCCACAGTGTCTATTTCAGAAAAGCTTTTGTTCTGAAATTGCTCTGTTAGAATATTTGACACCTTGTTCAAGAAGTCGCCGTTAATGCCCTGAGGTATTTGGATCAGGGTATCTTTTAAAATACCAGAGCTGGTTACCACTACCAGCAATGCAAATTCCCTGTCTACAGGTACAAGCTGAATATGCCGGATGGTGACCTTGCTTAGCTGCGGAGCTATAGCGATAGAGGTATAGCTGGTGATGTTAGATAATACCTTAGCTGTATGAAAAATTATTTGTTCCAGCTGCATTATTTTATGTCCATAGAACTCTTTTATATAGTCGGCTTCCTGCTCCTCTAAGCTTTTAACCTGCATTAGTTTGTCCACATAGAGACGGTAAGCCTTATCAGAGGGGATTCTTCCCGCTGAAGTATGAGGCTGTTCTAGAAAACCCATCTCTTCTAAATCAGACATTTCATTACGGATGGTGGCAGAGCTGATACCCAGTTCATATTTCCTGGCTACCGTCCTGGAACCAACTGGTTCTGCAGTAATAATATAGTCGTTGATGATTGCCTGTAAAATTTGTAACTTTCTGGAGTCCAACTTCATAACCCCCACCTCCTTTTGTTAGCACTCTCTTATAATGAGTGCTAAAACTACTTTTAAATTATCACTTACCACAGTTTTTGTCAATAGCTTTTTCAAAAACCATGGCTTTTTCAAAAACACTATCTGTTAGTCTAAAAATGTCAAAGCGATGCGATTCTCAAAGTCAAAACCAAGAGCAGTTGGTCTTATTGAGTGTTCATCTTCCACCACTAAGCCCTGCTTTTTAAGTTCTTCAATATGATTTGCATATTTGTCTGTAAGTGAAAAACCAAAGCGAGAGGCAAATCCCTGTTTATTAATACCTTCATTCAATCGAAAAGCCAGCATTAAAGTTTCAAATACCTCAGTCTCGTTATCAATTTCTTCTTGTGATGCAATTACCGAGTGGCCTACATTTATTCTCTGGATATATTCCTCTACGCTTTGCACATTAGCTCTACGTAAAGATTTATAATAGCTGTGAGCACCGCAACCAAATCCTATATACTCACCATTTTTCCAATAGTTCAAATTATGCCTGCTTTCATAGCCTGCTTGTGCAAAATTAGAGATTTCGTACTGCTTGAATCCGCGCTCCTCCAGCAGATGAACTCCACTATGATAAAGCCCGCGTTCCTGTTCATCATCCATCTCTTGAAATCTTCCCTGAGCTTTCCAATGGTACAACACAGTGTCTTCCTCTACTTTTAAGCTATAGGCAGATATGTGGTTTATACCAGTTGCTGTAGCTTTCTCAATACTCTCCTGCCACTCCTCCACGGTCTGCCCGGGGATTCCAAATATTAAATCGGCGCTTATGTTAGTAAACCCTGCCTCCAGTGCCCATTTAACAGAATCCTCAAATTCCTTATGTCTGTGGATTCTGCCCAGAAAATCCAAGTGATGATCCTGCCAAGCCTGAAGCCCAAGGCTCAAGCGATTGAATCCTCCTTCAAGCAAGGTGCTAAGCTTTTCTTTGTCCACAGTACCTGGATTGCATTCAATAGATATTTCCGCATCCTCTAGAACATCAAAGTATTCCTTGCACTTTTCCAAGGTTTTCACCAATAATTCCCCATGAAAAAGGGTGGGAGTTCCCCCACCCATGAATATACTACTTATTTCTACATCCTGATTATCACCTTTATGGGAATCCAGCTCCTGAAACAAAGCATCCAGATATGCATCCATTTGCTTCTCCTTACCAGCCCAGGATGAGAAGTCGCAATAACGACATTTTTGCTCACAAAAGGGGAAATGTAAGTATAATCCAATTTTCTTCATTTTATTTTCCTCATTTCGAAGATTCCTCGCAAGCATTCATGATTCCTCGCAAGCTCGGAATAACAAGCTCTCATGTCATCCAGAGCGTAAGCGAAGGATCTTCCTAATTCAACTTCAGCACTGCCATAAAAGCCTCTTGGGGTACTTCCACGGATCCAACCTGGCGCATCCGCTTCTTCCCTTCCTTTTGCTTTTCCAACAGCTTTTTCTTTCTACTGATATCTCCACCATAGCACTTGGCCAAAACGTCTTTTCGAAGAGCTCTTACGGTTTCTCGGGCAATTACCTTGTTGCCTACAGCAGCTTGAATTGGTATTTCAAACATTTGCCTTGGGATTATATCCTTAAGCTTTTCTGCAATTACACGACCGCGAGTATACGCCTTTTCGCGATGGACTATCAGAGACATAGCATCTACAATTTCACCATTTAGCAAAATATCCAGCTTCACCAGCTCAGACTCCTGATATCCCAGCACCTCATAATCAAGAGAAGCATAGCCTCTGGTCCTTGACTTCAGCGCATCAAAGAAGTCGTATATTATTTCATTTAAGGGAAGCTCGTAGCTAAGAATAACTCGAGTATCTTCTATATATTCCATGTGCTTGTATATTCCCCTGCGCTCCTGACATAGTTCCATAATTGAACCTACATAATCAGAAGGGGCCATTATTTGCGCTTTTACCACAGGCTCTTCCATAGCCTCTATTTCGTCCACTGGTGGCAGGTTAGTCGGGTTTGATATTTCTATTAATTCTCCATCAGTTTTCAGAACCTTATATATAACGCTAGGAGCAGTTGTAACAAGATCTAAATCATACTCCCTTTCCAATCTTTCCTGAATGATTTCCATGTGAAGCAGGCCCAGAAAGCCACAACGAAAACCGAAACCAAGGGCCAAAGAGGTTTCCTGCTCAAACATAAGAGAAGCATCGTTTAGCTGTAGCTTTTCCAAAGCATCTCTTAAGTCCTCATATTCTGCACCATCAGCAGGATAAACACCACTGTATACCATTGGGGTTATCTTTTTATAGCCTGGAAGAGGTTCTTTTGCTGGACGATTGGCATGGGTAATAGTGTCCCCCACCTGTGTATCCCGAACATTTTTTATACTTGCAGTTACATAGCCTACATCACCATCATAAAGCGCACCAGTAGGTGTTAGGAAAGGACGAAAAACACCGATATCATTGACTTCGAATTCCTTCCCACTAGCCATCATACGAATTTGGTCACCCTTTTTAATGCTTCCCTCCATAACACGTACATAGGCTATAACACCACGATAGCTGTCATAAAAGGAATCAAAAATTAGAGCGCGGAGAGGCGAATCTTCTGCTACTTCTGGAGGGGGAATATGCTTTACAATGCTCTCCAATACATCCCTTATTCCAATACCGTTTTTCGCTGATATGAGAGGTGCATCTTCTGCCTCCAAGCCTAACACATCTTCGATTTCCTTTTTTACCACATCAGGCTGTGCACTAGGCAAATCGATTTTGTTGATAACTGGCACCAGTGTCAGATCGTGCTCCATAGCCAAATACACATTGGCCAAGGTTTGAGCTTCAATTCCCTGAGATGCATCTACCACCAAAATAGCACCTTCACAAGCTGCCAAGCTTCTTGAAACCTCATAGCTAAAGTCTACATGTCCCGGGGTATCTATTAGATTTAAAATATATTCTTCGCCAGAATCATCTTTATAAACCAAGCGAACCGCCTGGGCCTTGATCGTAATGCCTCTCTCCTTCTCCAAATCCATGGTATCTAACATTTGTTGTTCCATGTCTCGCTGGGCAAGAGCCCCAGTTTCCTCCATTAGACGATCCGCTAATGTGGATTTACCGTGATCAATATGGGCGATAATACAAAAATTCCTTGTCCTTTGCTGCCTACTCATGGGCATATTTACAATTTCTCCTCCTAAGTTGCCTGGTTACTCACCAAAACACTCTTTTCTTATATTTTCATTTGTAATTCATAATTTCCCGCACAAACAGTTTAGTCAACCTGCAAAGCAAATTCACGTATAAACTAACATTCACGTAAATACGCTTGTCCTCTATAATAATATTGAATTATGAAGAAAATTGCAACTATTATAATTTGACTGCTAACTTCTGGGATATATAGTTACTGTTCACATCCAAAATAATAAATCATATGGAGGAGACTTTGCAGTAACGATATATAATGTATGTACTCATTCTATAATCTGACTGATGGCTTCTGCAAGATACTTGGTTGCTCTTTCAGCTTCAGCCAAGGTGGTGTGAGTGCTACCAGCTTCCACTAGAATGGCATTAGTAGAAACATGCTGGTTAAAGCGTCCTTTTCTATACAGCACAGGCTTAGCTAGACCAGGATACAGTTCATTCAATTTATTGGTCAGCTTGATGGATAGCTTGGCATTTTCCTTCCAGTTTGGTTTTTCTTTAAATCCTCCAACAATACCTTCTCCTGTGCCTACGACCAGCATCAGCTTAGCAACACGTTCACCATTTATGATAACAACTTCATTGTTAGAGTTTATTTTGCTGTTCTTATTGTATGCGTTACGGTGTACATCGATAAACATCTGAAGTGAGTCATGCTCAGACATTCTTTCCTTTAAAGTTTCCAAGGATCTAGTGTATGAGGCGTTATAGTTATTTTTCTCATGGTTGGTCTGATCATGAAGGACTGTTACACCTTTTTTTGTGAGCTCCTGGGCTAGGGTAGAACCTGCCTTTATTACAGTATACTTAAGGTCATCGCTTCGGAAAGGCTCTGAGGAAGCCTCCTTGTATGGCGCTTTAGGGTCTTGCTTAAATGCTTCTCGGGAATGACTATGGTATATTAGAATTTTAGGTCCATCACCTGTTAGCTCTAGAGGATTATCATCTACTTGAATTCCATCAATTTGAATCTTAATCTCATCAGAAACATCCTGTTCCTTACCTTCTTCTGAATCCATACGACTAATATCAATAGGTGATTCGGAACGATCAATTCCATTACGGTCAGTATAATTAGCTGCCACCTCTAAGACCTCGCCAAGCCCATTATCAGGTAGCTCTGGTGAATACTCTAAATATGGCATAGGATAATTCATAATAGTTTTAGGATCACGAATATCGCCTCTGAAAACCGTATTCCAAAGGATGGAAAAGATACCGCCAGAGCTACCATCTGTTGCTACAGCTGAAAACCCTCCTGCAAGCATAGATTTATAAGCAGGGTTAATCACCTGTTCATCCACTTGTTGGCTATCTTCTTGATTACCTTCTTGATATTGTTCCTCCTGCTGGCCAACGTCTTGTTGTCCAATGGGGTTTCCTGACAAGAGTCTCCATGACAGATAAACGACTGTCACCACTAAAGCCAAAATTACCAAAATATAAATTATATTGGACAAACGAAGGGTTTTGAAGCGAATCATCCCCACACCTCATTTCTCTATAGCTTAGTTATCCTAATAAGTCTTCTATCTATCTTATTCGCCGGAAATGAGATTCATGACTGATTCGCTAATGATCTTTTTTATTCAGATTCCTCGACAAACTCGGAATGACAAGATTTATCAGAATAACAAGGTTTTAGCGTTACATTTACTAGTGAAGATATCGACTAACATCCTCTAAACTCAGGCCATTATGAATAGCCAGGTTTATGCCATCAGCAATAATCCCTGCCGCATCATCTATTAGCAAATCAATTTCCTTGGGAGTAACCACTAAATCCCCCAAAGCTTCTGTTAAAACCTCTCCCACAAGACAATCTAAATGCTCCTCATCAATCCCATTGAGCAATTGAGTAAAATTGTTGTTATTCGTGGCTTGATCTACAAGCTCGGTGAGTAACATCTCCAGCGAATCCCTTCCTATAGTATGTGCGTATACTACAGTAGGAATGCCAATGGCTAATGTCGGTACACCTAGCGTTTCCTTGGTTAATCCCATACGTTTGTTTCCTATCCCGGAACCAGGATTTATACCAGTGTCTGCTACCTGTATAGTGTTTCCAATCCGGCTTGTTTTACGGGAAGCCAAAGCATCTATAGCTATAACAAGGTCTGGCTTTACTCTATCTACAATTCCTTTTACTATTTCACCAGTTTCAATACCTGTGATTCCCAATACCCCAGGAGCCACTGCACAAATCTGTCGCATTCTCTCATCTACCTGCTCAGGGACATATTCAAAAATATGACGTGTCACCAGCACCTTTTCCACTACCTTTGGTCCTACAGCATCAGGGGTAACATTCCAATTACCTAAGCCTATGATAAGAACAAGGCTGTTATCATTGAGTTGAACCAATCTTCTAATCTCATTTGCCAAATGTACCTTTACTTGCTCTTCATACTGCTTATCACCATCGCTAATTCCAGGAATCTCCAAGGTGATGTAATTTCCAATGGGTTTCCCAATATTATCCTCACCTAGAGGAGAAACTACCTCTACCCTAGTTATTGTTATATCTTCATCAGCTGTTACCGTTTCTGATTTAACGCCAGGTATATCTATCTGATTTTGTTCTTGTACCATTTCTCTTGCTTCCATAGCCAGATCAGTTCTTATGCTTCTTTTCATGCAAATATTTCATCCTTTCCTCTTCTTCTTTTTCTTTTCCCTCATATTTTCACCTTTGCTAAGGTATTTATCCAAAATTTTTGTTTGACCTACTTGTAAAACATTTTTATTAGTGATACAATATGATTCGTTGAATTTACTCGAGGAGGTGAAGAATTTGCCAAA
>JAAZEK010000306.1 GCA_012512335.1 Clostridiales bacterium
GGAAGCCTGCCAAGCCTTGCTCCGTTGTATCTCTTTTCACCGATGGATGTATTGAAAAAGGTCTGCCCTATCTTGGCGGTGGTGCAAAATATACAGTTGTCTCACCTCACTTAGGTGGGGCTGCTGATGTCGGAAATAGCTTATATGCAATTAAAAAGATGGTTTATGATGATCAGATAGTGTCTTTCGATACACTGATGGAAGCTCTGCGAAATAATTGGGAAGGACATGAGGATTTACAACAATATGCTCGACATAAGTATTCTTACTATGGCAATGACAATGATGAATCAGATGCTATAGTAAGTCGTCTATTGAGTGACTTTGCAAGGTTAACAGAAGCGTACAATGAGCGTTCCCCTATCCTATTTCCTGCAGGCGTTAGTACCTTTGGTCGCCAGATTCAATGGGCACCAAACCGAGTCGCAACTCCCTTTGGTTATAAAAAAGGCGCTATATTATCCAACAATTCTTCACCAACCCCTGGTACAGACAGCACAGGTGCTACAGCTATGATTAAGTCATACTGTAAAGCAGATCTAGGCAGGCTAGTATGTGGAACAGCCCTTGATGTTAAGCTCTTTCCTTCCACCGTACAAGGCAAAAACGGTATAGAAGCTATAATTGCTTTGCTAGAGGGGTTCGTAAAATTGAATGGTTTTTTCATGCAGCTTGATATAATAGATAAAACAATTCTCCGGAAAGCACAAGAGCATCCTGAGAATTACAGAACTCTATCAGTAAGAGTTTCCGGTTGGAACGCTAGATTTGTCACCCTGAATAAGGAATGGCAGGAAATGATTATAAGTCGCACAGAGCAAGGTGTATGATTATGAGATTACCAGTTACAAATATTCAGCGATTTAGCACACAGGATGGACCAGGAATACGAACTACAGTCTTTCTAAGGGGATGTCCCTTAAGCTGTAAATGGTGCCATAACCCAGAAACTCAATCATTTCATCAGCAAATACTCTATACAGAACAATATTGTATTGCTTGTGGTGCATGTGTAGAAATATGTCCAGTAAATGCACACTATCTAAATACAGATAATATTCACTGCTATGACAGTTCAAAATGCATCGGTTGCCTTGCTTGTTCAAGGGTTTGTCCAAGTAATGCTATTGAGCCTGCTAGTCGTGATATGTCAACGGACGAAATCATGGAGACGGTATTGAGTGATAAGGTTTTCTATGGAGATAAAGGTGGTATCACCTTATCAGGTGGAGAGCCGTTGTTTCATATTGAAGGCTGCATTTCGCTTCTGGAATCCTCAAAGAAAGCTAATATCACCACTGTTATTGACACGTCTGGTTACTTTAATGAGTCTAAAATAGATGAACTTATACATCTGACAGATTTATTCCTATGGGACTATAAAGACGGAAATAGTCAGCGCCACTTAAATTATACCGGTGTACACAATCAAAAAATCCTTGATAATCTTTTTTTAGCAGATAGCTTAGGTGCAAAAACCTTACTACGATGTATTATGATCAAAGGCGTAAATATGGAAAATGACAACTTTCAAAGTATTGCCGAAGTAATGTCTCAGCTAAGCAATTGTCAGGGTTTAGAGCATGCATATGGTGGTTCTAAATACAAACAATTGGGGCTAGAAGATAATACATATAAGGATTGGATTCCTACACCTAGTGAATTAGAAATGGCTAAGGGCAAACTTAGGTCGCTTGGTATTAAGGTAATTACTTAAAATGAATACAACAATGACTTAAGTTGAATACAAGCATATATTTCCTCACGATCTAATTGTTTCTACATTCACTAGGTGCACCTTACACTATAGGAATTGCTTATCTCCATTTTCAGGATTATCTTGCAATATAAGATTCTCTTCTCTCATTCCTATCTCTTTCAAGAACTCTATACATAGCGTCTCCCGTTATCTTCCATGTAAGCTCAGGATTTTTTGCTCGATAATCATTAGCATCAGAACCACGATAACCCCATGCAAGTATAGTTCTTGCACCAGCATCATAAGCTGCGTCGGTTGCGCTAATGATTTCTTCTTCACGTCCTCTCGGAGTACTATAACATTGTATCCAAATATTATGGTCCTTGTTAAACTTATTGCTTATATCTAGATTCTTCTTAGTCGCATCATAGACAAATTCGTACGGGTCAACTCCCTTATGTCCCAGCCAATATGGATCCGAACCTACATTATCTAGACTTTCTAATCCTGCAATTTGATCTATTGTTTCTAAATTTATGCCATGGGTAGCACCTAACATTACACATACAGAGTTGTACATACCCTTTTTCTTACTATAGTCTGTTACTTCTCGGAAATAATCCACAATAGTATCTATTCTAAATTGCTCTACTTCCTCTGTTAATATTTCAGGCATACCTTTACTGTATTTGTTTACAAAAAGCTGCTGGCAAGTCTTACAATGACAAGTCCATACTCTAGGTTTTCCATTTACAACATCTTTACCTGCAAGGTGCGGCTCATCCCAGAATATCGATTTTGCTCCACTGAAATCAACAACATCAATCCACTCCTTTGTAAAGTTCCTAAAATCTTTGTTATTCAGGCAAACTCGTACTGGGTCTACTTCACCATTGGAATAGATTTGATGAGCATCAGGATAATATGAAAGAAAATGAGATTTATCTCCTGGTGGTCCACCAAGACCCCAGTTATCTATCCATACCTCCAGTCCTGCCTCCTCAGAGATTTCTACAATCTCCTTCATAATGTTTTTGTGTCTATCCCAATCATTATGGGAGAACATATGCACAACTAGATTAAAATGATGTTGAATAATATCAAGCATGTCCTCTCTCACGTGCTTTAGCATCCTATTCCCATGATAGGCTACTCCCAATTTCAGTTTGTTATCTACATTCATTATTTGAGCACTCCCTCTATTATTATTATTAACTTGATTTAAGTTAATCATTTTCCTTTTGAGTCTAGCGACTAACACAGTTTAAAAATAGTATAATTAATATTGTATCAATCTCGAACTAAATATAACATCCTGCCCCCCTTATGTTCTTCAAAATATTGGTACCATTTCGGTGAATAAGGATTCGCTCTTCCCTAATCTTTGTATGTCTGACAATCGGAGA
>JAAZEK010000030.1 GCA_012512335.1 Clostridiales bacterium
CAAACCCCGGTTAAGGCTTTAGGTGTAACTGATCAGCATTCACAGGTCCAGCTTTATACAGAAGGCCCTTTTGACAAGGTTATCACTTTCTTAGGTGTTGGGGAATATCGTACAAGCATGGAAATTCCAGTTGGATTTGAGGATATCCCAGCAGTTTCCTTCCTAAGTGGCCATACCTTGAATGAGTTAATACATGCAGAGCAGGCAGCAACTGAGTATGCTCTTCTAAAAGCAAAACGACTAAACCGCACCATTACACTGCCTGAGGTCAATGCCTTTACAGTAGGCCAGCTATTGTATTTCATGGAAGTAGAAACTGCTTTTGCAGGTGAACTTCTTGGCATCAACACCTTTGACCAGCCTGGAGTAGAGGAAGGCAAAAATGCAACCTATGCTCTGTTAGGTCGTCCAGGTTATGAAGAAAAAAAGGCTGAGCTGGATGCTCGCCCAAAGAAGAAGGAAGAATACATTATTTAGTCATCAATTGCTAATTGCTATTTTTCACCTACAGATTATTTCACCTACGGTAGGCACGAATGTCTGCGTCAGTTCCTTGCATAGCAAGCCTCGGATATAACCTTTATCCGTGGTAGTAGAGTGGACATAGAACCCCAAGCCATAGTAGAAACGTATTTGAGCGGTCATTTTGGTAGCTGTATGGAGATTGATCATATCTACATCCTTATTATATAGATCCTCTTCCACAGCCTCCATTAAAGCCCTTCCCACACCACTTTTTTGTATATCCAGCTTAACTCCAAAACGGCTTATATAAGCAGATTTGTCAGGTTGAATTTCATATCGAATAGAGCCTACTGGAACACCATCAAGGATGGCTATTAGGATGGTTTTACTTTCCATCTCATTTAGTATGGTTTCTTCATTCTCCTTAAGAGCTGATACGGTCTCAGGCAGGCCTAAGTCGTTAGCATATTTTTCAAAGGCTTCCTTTGTTATTTGATGGATGGCAGAAATGTCTTCCTGCCCAGCTTTTCGAATTATTAGAGCCATTAGTTGCACCTCTTTCACTTCATTAACAAGGCCATTACTGCTTTTTGAACATGCAGACGATTTTCTGCTTCGTCAAATACGACAGAGTTAGGTCCATCGATTATTTCCTTAGTCACTTCTTCGCCACGATGAGCTGGAAGACAATGCTCGAAAATTGCATCTTGCTTAGCATAAGAGAATAGTTTGTTATTTACCTGATAAGGGAATAGGGCTTTCTGCCTTACTTCAAACTCATCCTCTTGACCCATACTAGACCAAACGTCTGTATAGACTACATCAGCATTCTTAATAGCTTCTACAGGATCTTGTGTAACTGCTACAAGTGAACCACACGCTAAGGCATTTTGCTTTGCCATAGTAACAATTTCCTCATTTGGCTCATAACCTGAGGAGCATCCTATGGAAAAATCCATTCCTACTTTTGAAGAAGCAATCATGAGGGAATGAGCCATATTGTTGCCATCTCCAAGGTATGCCATTTTCAAGCCAGCGAATTTACCTTTTTTCTCATATATAGTCATAAGATCAGCCAATGCTTGGCAAGGGTGCAA
>JAAZEK010000307.1 GCA_012512335.1 Clostridiales bacterium
ACCATCGTATGTGGTGATAGCCATACTTCCACCCATGGTGCCTTTGGTGCCTTAGCCTTTGGGATCGGCACTAGTGAGGTTGAGCATGTTCTAGCAACTCAGTGCCTACAACAGCGTAAAATGCGAACTATGAAGGTTAATTTCAAAGGTGATTTAGCTCCAGATCTTACTGCTAAGGATATGATTCTAGGTCTCATTGCAGCATATGGTACTGATTTCGGCACAGGCTATGTAGTCGAATATACAGGCGAAAGTCTCAAAAATCTTTCCATGGAAGAAAGAATGACTATCTGTAATATGACAATTGAGGGTGGAGCTCGTGCTGGTCTTATTGCACCAGATGAGACTACCTTTGAATATGTCAAGGATCGCCTTTATGCGCCTGCTGGAGAAGAATTGGATAAACTCATAGAAGAATGGAAGCAGCTTCCTTCTGATCCTGGAGCAGTCTATGATGCTGAATTGGATCTGGATTTGTCTACATTAAAGCCTCAAGTTACATGGGGAACCAGTCCAGGTATGGGAGCAGATATCGACGGAGTTGTACCCGATCCTAAGGATTTTACTGACCCCATGAAGCAAAGGGCTACTGAATTAGCTCTTGAATATATGGGACTTAAGCCAGGTACACCTATTCGTTACTTAAAGCCTGACAGAGTTTTCATAGGCTCCTGCACAAACGGCCGAATTGAGGATTTACGAGCTGCAGCTAAGGTTGTCAAAGGTTACAAAATTGCTAACGGTGTTCATGGCATGGTAGTCCCAGGATCTAGGCAGGTTAAGAACCAGGCAGAGCAGGAAGGATTGGATAAAATTTTCTTAGATGCAGGCTTTGAGTGGCGAGAGCCTGGCTGTAGCATGTGTCTTGGAATGAACGAAGATATCTTACAACCCGGTGAACGTTGTGCCTCCACCTCTAACCGAAATTTTGAAGGGCGTCAAGGCAAAGGTGGAAGAACACATTTGGTCAGTCCAATGATGGCAGCGGCAGCAGCTGTAAAGGGACATTTCACCGACGTGAGAAACTGGAAGTTCCGCTAAGGAAAGAAGGAGGAAAAATTAATGGATGCTTCTAAAAAACATACAGGGGTAGCAGTTCCGCTGGATCGCCCTAATATAGATACAGATGCAATAATACCCAAGCAGTTTCTGAAACGTATTGAACGCACTGGCTTTGGACAGTTTCTATTTTATGATTGGCGATTTAAGGATGATGGTAGTATCAATCCTGATTTCATTCTTAACAAGGAAGCTTTTAAGGACGCCACGATTCTAGTAGCACGAGACAATTTCGGTTGTGGTTCTTCCAGGGAGCATGCCCCCTGGTCCCTCCTTGATTACGGATTCAAGGTAATTATTGCCCCTTCCTTTGCGGATATCTTCTACAATAACTCACTGAAGAACGGTATACTGCTAATAGAATTACCATCTGACGAGGTAGAGGGACTTATCCAACGTATTACAAACCAGCCAGGGCTTAAGCTGACTGCTGATTTGACCACCAATACTGTTTCCGACGAAACGGGCTGGCAAACAAGCTTCAACATTGACGAATATCAACGTAGCCTGTTGCTTCAAGGTTTAGACGATATCGGCATTACGCTACTAAAGGAAGATTTTATTACAGCCTATGAGCAAAAACAAGTAACTGGGATTTAAATAGGGGCAGACGACACTGTCTGGTTACTGTTCACATCGAAATAATAAATCATATGGAAGGAGCCTTTGCA
>JAAZEK010000308.1 GCA_012512335.1 Clostridiales bacterium
ACTATAGGTTTAATTTAGGTATATTAGGGAGTAAATGGGTTGGATTTGATAATTTTATTGAGTTGTTTTCGGTTAACAGCTTCAAGGAAGTATTCACTAATACAATAGTAATTAGTTTTTATAAGTTGGTATTAGGTTTCCCAGCACCAATTATTTTTGCAATTTTATTAAATGAGATGAGGAATCAAAAATACAAACGGATTGCTCAGACCATTAGCTATCTTCCTCACTTTCTATCTTGGGTTATTCTTGGCGGAATCTTTATGCAGTTTTTATCTCCCTCTGATGGACCTATAAACATTATCCTAAAGCACTTTGGATATAAACCAATATATTTTATTGCAGATGTAAAGTGGTTTAGAACAGTCCTTGTTACAACCTCCATTTGGAAGGATTTTGGATGGTCTTCAATAGTTTTTCTGGCAGCGTTAACTGGAATCAATCCAGAGATATATGAGGCAGCAGAAATTGATGGAGCAAACAGAATTCAGAGAATAATTCATGTAACTATCCCAGGATTGACACCTGTTATAACTATAATGTTTATTTTTGCAGTAGGAAAATTGATTACGGATGATTTTGATCAGATCTTTAACCTCTATAATCCTGCAGTTTATAAAGTAGGGGATGTATTAAGCACTTATACCTATCGCGTAGGACTTGTCCAAATGAGATATAGTTATGCAACGGCAGTAGGTATGTTCAAGAATATTATATCTTTTGCCTTGGTATTAACGGCCAATACCATAACAAAACGTATAAACGAGTATGGGTTATGGTAAATAGCCATGAAAGGGAGAAGTAAAATGAAGACAATTAGTAAACGTAAAAAAATGACAACTTTTGATATAGTAAACTATATTTTTATGGCATTCGTCTGTTGTATTGTGCTGTATCCTTTTCTCTATCTATTAAAAGTGTCATTAAGCTCTATGGATAGCTTCAATATTCCTTCACTGAGCATAATCCCCGAAACTATAGATTTTCGTTCTTACGCAAAAGTACTAGAAAATAAATTTGTTGTTTTAGGGTTTAGAAACACCTTATTAAGAGTGATACTGGGCACCCCACTGACTTTGATAGCCACTGTTTTAGCTGCTTATCCTCTTTCAAAAAAACATTTTCCAAATCGTGTATTTTGGACAGGGATTCTGGTTTTTACTATGTTTTTTGATGGAGGTCTCATTCCGACATACCTTTTGGTGAAAAACCTGAATCTGCTTGACTCCGTATGGGCTTTAATACTACCAAGATTTATCATGACCTTTACCTTGGTAATTGTGAGGAATTATTTTATGGCCTTGCCTGACTCTCTTGAAGAGTCTGCCAAGATAGATGGAGCTGGTGATTTTTACATTCTATTTTTCATAGTCATACCAATTTCTGCACCAATCATTGCTACAGTTACCCTTTGGACAATAGTAGACCACTGGAACGCATGGTTTGATAGCATGATTTATATACAAACTGTGCAAAAACAGGTTCTACAGGTAGTTCTCAGAAGGATAGTACTAGAAAATAGTTCTCAGATAATGGATCTTACTGGTGCAGTATCGGATGAAGCCCCTTCCAATCCAGAAAACATAAAAGCTGCGGTAGTAATGGTAATAACAATACCTATTGTAACTATATATCCCTTCCTACAAAAATATTTTGTTAAGGGGATATTAGTAGGTTCCTTAAAAGGGTAGCAAATTTATTGAGATTTAAAGCTTAGGAAAAAACATCCTGAGAATAATATAAAATAACAAGGAGGAAAAGCAATGAAAAAGACTAAATTAATCAGTATTTTGGCGGTAATTTTGGTATTAACTCTTGCTCTTACTGTCTTAGCTGGTTGCAGTCAAGGCAATGTACCTAGTGATACCCCTTCAATCACTAAAAAACCCGAAGAAGGTATTAAGGAAGAACCAACGGATGATCCAGACGAGTTTGCAAAATTTCGCCCCATCGAAGGGAAAGTGTACGAGATTACCAAAGCAAACTGGATCCCAGGACCAGTAGACAACGAAAATGGTGACATGGTAAAGTATTACGAAGAAAAGCTTAATGCGAGCATTATATCAGAAAATATCGAAGCAGCTCAATTTACAGAGCTATTAAGTCTTAGGGTAGCTTCTGATGAAGCTCCAGATATATTTCAAGTTAGGAGCTTTGGCGATTTCAAAACCTTTTATGATAATCAGGTAATGTATGGCTTTAGCGAAGAGGTATTTAAAGAATTTGCACCAAGTATTTATGAAATATTACTCAATGAGTCTCCTAATGCATTTAGGTACACTAGACTAGATGGTGAAAACTTGTATGGTGTTGCAGGAGTCAGATTCCATAACCAATTTGTGCAACCTGTAGTATGGAGACAGGATTGGTTAGAAAATGTTGGTATAGACTCTATTCCAGATACTTTGGAAGAGGTAGAGGAAGCTTTATATAAGTTCACTCGAGAGGATCCTGATCAAAATGGCAGAGATGATACTTATGGACTATCTCAGTGGGGTATGGATGCCATATTCTCAATGTTTGGATATTCCCCCATGCCTTTTGGTTCCACAATGATTTGGCAGGAAAATGATGGAAAGTTAGTTTATGGTGGAGCGCAGCCTGAAATGAAGGAAGCATTAGCTCTACTTAGCAAATGGTATGCAGATGGAATAATTGATCCAGAGTTCATTACCAGTGAAAATAAAGGTGGAGACGGAAGATTAAGCCATTCCCTTATTAATGGAAGAATAGGGTTTACTTCAGGCCAAGAATATTTTGCATGGTCTCCTGTTGAGCCCAAAGGTATGAATATTAATGAGTTTTACAATACTAATCCGAATGCATCAGAAAATGCTTTGGCAGTAACACTGCCTCCTATAGGCACGGATGGAAATCGTTCCAACTATCAATGGCCTGCTATTACTCCAAGCGTATATGCATTTTCTAAAGATTTAGAAAACGAACCAGACAAATTTGGAAAGATTCTTGAAGTGTTCAACCATACACTATCTGACTATGACAACTATCTAACTTCTTGGTTCGGGATAGAGGGTGAGCACTGGGAGATGGTAGACGACGCACCTACTTCTATAGGAATTTATACAGATAATGCTGAGAGAACTAGAATTGGAGCATACACACATATGGCCTTTAATTTAGAACCTGATGTATATTGGGGTGTTATGTTCAAAGATCGTACTGAATGGGCTAAAAGCTTGGGACTTGATACACAAGCAGTAGGACATAGAAATGAATTGATGACTGCCCTACCATCTATGAACAGGTACCAGGCAGAGCTTATAAAAATCAGGCAGGAAGCATATATTGCGATAATTACAGGTGATAAACCAGTGGATTTCTTTGATGAGTTTGTGGATAACTGGAATGCTTCAGGTGGAAGTACACTGTTAGAAGAAGCGAATGAATGGTATTCATCCATTAAATAAGCTCCAAGTTAACTGATAATTAGGCTGCAAATATATATAGATGTCAATCCATAGAAATTTGCAGCCGATTTTTTCTCTTTACCTCAATACTCGTAGTAATAAAAAGCTTAATATATAGTATATTGGGTTACTTAATACATAAGAAGGAGAGGAGTAGAGTATGAAGCTTTTACCAAAATCAATTACAACTTATCGTAAATTGAAGTTTTCCTATATAATTTTGGTAATTCTGGTGGCTTTGTTGGTAGGAAGCGTATCATATACTTACTTTTCTTCGGCTTTTAACAAGGAAATTGAACAGACCAATTTGGTCTTGCTTGGGCACTACCAAAACATAATAAATAATGTATTGGAACGCACTGAAAGATTATCGCTGACCTTATCGGTGAAACAATTGCAATCCAATGACCTCCACTATTTCTTTGATCATCCAATAGAGGGCAATTATTCAAAGATTTTGAATATAAATAGACAGCTCTCGGAAACTGTTGCAGCTAATTTTCAGACGATAGATTCTGTTAGCATATACTATGATCCTGTAAAAATGTTAATCTCATCATCTACAGGGGTAAGCTTTTTAAGTGAACGTGCTAATAATGTTGATATTATGGAGGAATGGATAGAACAATTAAATGCGAGGAACCATAAAAATCTTTGGATAAGCGAAAAAAATAATATTCAAACATTAACCTCAGACTACTACGGAAAACCTGTATATTCATTTGTTAGAGCCTATCCCAATACTTCCAACAGAGCGGAAGTAAAAGGTTTTATTGTAGTAAACATTAAAGCGGAAGTACTCAACAGCATAGTATCTCAGTTTAAAAATTATGATTACGGGATTCTTTTTGTCGTAGATGAGCTAGGAGATGTAATTTTAAGTAGTAATCCTTCAGATGAATACAATGAAGTCCTAAATGAATTAAAATATGAAATTTCTGAGGCTGAATCCGTGGAGCCGATCAATGAAAACAGGGATGTAGAAGGAAAGAGGGTTATGGCTTCTCATGTCACATTATATAATGATTGGAAAGTAGTTTATATTACTTCCACTGATGAGTTTTACAGTAAAACTATTTTGATACAAAGAACTATAATTGTTATTTGCTTATTCGCAATAATTATAGGATTGATAATATCCGTATTGTTTACTCGGAATATCTATAATCCTTTGGGAGACCTTATAAAGAGAATATTCGATAGTAAGAGTGACGATACACCAGATGAAAAGAATGAGTACAATATTATAAATAACTTTATTGATAATCTGTCAGTAAAAATGGAGACGATAGAACAGGTTATTGAGAATAATAGACCTTTGATTAATCATAATATGGTAACTAATTTAATTCTGGGAAGGATTACAAATGAGGAAGAATTTAACACATTCTTAGAATTGAATGGTATCAGCATGCCACATGGCAACTATAGGATAATGTTGCTTCAGTTCTCAGACAGACAGTTAAGGAATATTCCAATGAGAGACAGGCAACAAATCAAGTACTTGGTTATGAACTACATCGACTCTTTGTCTGATAGCGAAACCGTTTTTGTTACGAGTTTCTACACAGAAGATGAGGCTACTGTAATAGTTAATACTTCCCATGATCTAGGTAAAATGAAACAAGTGGCCGAAACAATAATATTCCACTTGGAAAATACTATAAAGCTGGAAACACGAGCAAGCATCGGGGAACCTGTATCAGTTCCTACTGATTTAAAGTTATCCTATGTGGATGTAAAGAAAATCTCTAAGTATACATTCTTCTTGTGCGATAAAAAAGTATTTACTGAGGAAGTTATAGTATATGTTAATGAGGAAAAATCTGAGATGCCAGCAGGTTTGCATGAGGGGTTTGCAAGGGCTTTGAGAGAAAGAAAAATGGATGAAATTAAAATTTCCATATCGCAATTTATTGATCTCGCTAGAAGTGGGGAGTATGAGTATGACGTATGTTGGAATCAATTGGTGCAATTTGTTTCAGAGGTTCAGCATTATATTAAGCAAACTGACTTAAATACTTATGATTTATTAGAAGACATATATGAGATTTTAACATCAATGTATGATGTAATAGATTTCGAAAACTGGATTTTGAGTACAGTAGAAAAAGTATTTCAGACCATGGATGATTTGGAGGAAGATAAGAACACAATCATTGTAAAAAAAGCTAAAGATTTTGTTAATGATAACCTTGAAAAAGGATTTTCATTAAGAGAAGTGGCGGAGCATGTTGGGTGGAGCTCCTCCCACTTTAGTAGAATATTCAAGCAAGTCACTGAAGAGAATTTTATGGATTTTGTCACAAAAGAAAGGATAGACAGGGCAAAAGATATTCTACTGTATGATCTAGATGCAAATATAGAGGAAATCGCCTTTAAGGTGGGCTACTCTAGTTCTGCTTATTTTATCAATAAGTTCAAACTAGAATGCGGAATGACACCAAATACTTTTAGGATGATTCACAACAAGGATTGATTGGAAATAAATTTTTTGTATTTAAAAAACAGAGGAGAGATTGATATGCCGGGAATGGCTAATTGGAAAACACTTTATTCGTTAGAATATCAACAATTAAAGGGAGAAGGCTATCCTGTGGGGGATGAGCTAGCACCAATGGAGAAGGAGGATTACTTCCCATTTCCAGAAATGTTGATTAATGCGAAAGATTCTGTAGAAGTCAGTGGGCAACATTGGGAAAAGGCCTACTATGAATTGTGCAAGGTAAGAGAAAAGGGCATACGAGCAGATTACCCATATTCGGAACCGAATTCCTTTGAAGAAATAATTAAGGATGCAGAGGCGCCGCCTTTACTGGATCCGTTGGATTCTGATACCTATAAGGAAAGAATCAAAGGAGCATGGTTCGGAAGATGTGCAGCGGTTGTACTTGGTAAACCCTTTGAGTTTAATGTTGATCGAGAGTATATAAAAAAGTATCTTGAGAGTGTAGAGGCCTATCCCTTAGATGATTTTGTACCAGGGTATTCGGAAAGCTTGGACGTCAGACTTCGCAATCCAAAATCCACCAAAGGTAATATTTCCTATGTTGAGGATGATGATGATACAAGATACACAATTCTTGCCCTGCTCTTGACAGAGAAGTTTGGTTTTGACTTCACCACCTATGATGTATGTCAAAATGTACTTGAAAACGTCCCCTATACCGAATTGTGGTCTGCCATGAAGCAATCCATATATAATTTCATCAATATGACAGAGGATAGACCTTTACAGGAGCAAGTTGATGAGTTTAAGACCAAACTCAATCCCATGCGAGAGGGTATAAATGGAGTGATTAGAGCCGACTTTTGGGGATATGTCAATCCAGGAGAACCTAGAAAAGCTGCTAAAGTTGCCTATCGCGAGGCTTCCCTCAACATGGTTAAGAGTGGTTTGTATGGTTCTATGTTTGTTGCAGCCTGCATCAGTGCAGCATTGAGTAAGAACCCAACGATCGAAACAATCCTTCAGGCTGGGATGTCGGTTATTCCAAGAAAGTCGCGTTTTGCTAATATGGTCAATGAAGTAAGACATTGGTATACAACTGATGGTGATTGGACTGTGACTTGCGATAGGATATATGAGAAATACGGGCACTTACCTTTTGCTGGAGGGTTAAATAACATGGCCATGGTTATTTTGGGTCTCTTGCATGGTGGATTAGACTTTACAAAGGCAATCACAACAACGGTTATGTGTGGAATTGATACGGATTGTAACAGTGGCACTGTTGGGAGTATTGTTAGTGCTGCAATCGGTTATGATGGAATTGATTCCAAGTGGATTACTCCATTTAATGACACTATAAGGACATGTGCAGCCCGCTACACATATGGAAGTATAACTGAGCTGGTGGAAAGAACTGTACAAGCATATGAGAAAACAAAGGAGAATTAAATTGGAAAAAAATCAATTGACTGACAACAATGCGATTTTAATTGCCAATGACCATGGCGGGTTCGATCTGAAACAAAGCATAATTGAATTTTTGGAAAAACGAGGTATTCCTTATCAGAATATGGGGAGTCACTCAACTGATATTGTAAGATATCCACACTATGCATCCAAAGTGGCAGAAGCAATTTCAAAGGGGAGTTACCAGCGAGGAATATTAATTTGCTCTACGGGTATCGGCATGAGCATCATCGCCAATAAATATCCAAATGTCAGGGCTTCTTTATGTACTAATGCTCATATGGGAAAAATGACTCGGGCTCATAATAATTCAAATATTTTGTGTTTGGGTGGGAAGTTGACAGAGGCATCTGAGGCTTTGGACATTCTTGATGCCTGGCTGGAAACAGAGTTCGAAGGAGGGCGTCATAACATAT
>JAAZEK010000309.1 GCA_012512335.1 Clostridiales bacterium
ATTATGTCATTAAATACCCCATTTGAAGTAGAGAAGCTTTTTATTAGTCCACATATAATAACAAGAGAAATAAAGTGCGGTAAGTATGTCACCGTTTGCACCGTTCTCTTAAATTTATCTTTTCGTATTTCATTTAACAGCAATGCAAAAATAATAGGTGCAGGAAAAGCGAAAATAATATTTAACATACTTATAGTAACCGTGTTCCTTAAAAGCCTTGTAAAATAGATATCAGTAAAAAAACTCCTTAAGTGCTTAAAGCCAACCCACGGGCTATCTAAAATTCCAAGACTAGGTCGAAAGTCTTTAAACGCTATAATAGCACCATACATGGGCTTGTACTTAAATATTAGAAAAAAGATGACTACAGGGAGTACAATCAGATATTTATATTTATTTTTTTTGAAATCTCTCTGAAGCCGCACCAGAAAGCCAACCCTTATCAATGTGGAAGCTGTAGTATTTCGAGCCAAAGCCCTTTCCTCCTATCAAATAATTTCTTTATAAATTGAATATTGGAAGTTGATGTCAACTTCCAATATTCAATAGATGTAAACTATCTATCTAAATACCTGTCATATTGAGCCTGTTTTAATTCTAGTAATCGTGGTAAGCCCATAGAGTTCAGTGTTTCAATATAGTCATCAAAATTATCAAGACTTTCATCACCAAAAATAAATCTGTAAAACATCTCAGAGGAGTATGTTTCAATAGCATTTTGAAGCGAGGACTGTTCACTGGCTTCTTCAACAGTGGGGGTTAGTGCTCCAGGCAATTTAACTTCAAATGGATCTGTATTGCCTACCCACATATTAACAGCATTAGTAGCTGATGGTATGTTTCTTTGCTGCCACATATTCATAAGCTGTATGGAAGGTCCATTAGCAGTGGTCCCAGCATATTTTTTAACCGCATCATATTTACCAACCGGATCGTTTACTACTAAATCGGTAAAGGTAGGCACTCCATCAACCATTTCATAGGATACTCCCTCTTCTCCAAAGTTCCAATAGTTAATTCCTTCTTCACTATATCCATAGTCTAGAAGGCGGGCTACAAGTTCAACATTTTTAGATGCTGTGGTAATCATCGCTCCATCTCCACCAGGCAGTGTTGTGGTTTGGATGAATTTGGTGGTATCGCCTTCATTTAGCACCGGATAAGGTGCAGGTTCGAATGAAGCTCCACTATTTGTTTTTTCAGCTGCTAATAGCCACTTATCTCTCTGTGAGGAAGCGGAAACAGTGTATCCAATTTCATTGTTTGCCATTTTTGATGCCAAGGTATTGTCGTCTAGTGTAGCAAAGTCAGGGTCTATCAAGCCATCATCGTACCATCTCTTAATAAGGGTTACATAATCCTTATAAGATGCTTCTGCTGGTCCAAACTTCACTGTGTTGCTGTCTATATAGAAGGTTGTTCTATCTATACCATAAGCACCAGCAATTGCTACAGACCAACGATTTGATTGATCTATTGCTCCAAAACGAGCACCATACTTATCTTTAAAAACACGTAGAACATTTTCAACATCTTCAATTGTAACAGGTATCTCTAGATTCTGTTCATCCAACCAATCCTTACGTACAATTGGTCCTGCATATGTGCAAAGCCATGCATCTTCCCTTAAAGAAGGGAACATAAAATAGTTACCATCGTCTGTCTTTGAACCCTTGTCGATATCTTTATTTCCTTGCAAGTATGCCCAAAGATTAGGCGCATAATCCGGCAATATTTCATTTAATGAAATAATTACTTTATCATTAATTAAGTTTTCTGCTTGACTAACTTGGCTATCATAAATGATATCTGGGTACTCCCTGCTTGCAATTAGAATATTGAAGGCTTGGCTGGTATCTGCACCAGGTGCAGGCCATTCCCATTC
>JAAZEK010000310.1 GCA_012512335.1 Clostridiales bacterium
ACTATAGGTTTAATTTAGGTATATTAGGGAGTAAATGGGTTGGATTTGATAATTTTATTGAGTTGTTTTCGGTTAACAGCTTCAAGGAAGTATTCACTAATACAATAGTAATTAGTTTTTATAAGTTCAGAGTTCGGGACACCCAAATAGCGACCAGCCAAAAAAGCGCATCACCTTTTGAACTTAAGCACTAGCGGTTTACTATCATTCCCAAGTGTTTTTGGTGATTGCTGGTTAATAATGTTAATTAACTGCTCAGCTGCAAGCTGATAAGCAGGAGTTTCCAAGCAATTTAGATGTACAGTATCCTGGAGTTCTCCCTCTTCGTAATAGCCGCCAGTATGCAAGAGTACTTCAAGAAACTTAGATAGTTCTCTGTAATCCTTAAAGTATTCTTTTGCAACATCTTTCATTCTACTGCGCATGTTAAATACTGCACCTTTTAAAGCATTAATCAGATTGATCTTTGAAAAATCAATATATGTATAGATGGATCCATCTTTCTTAGTATAGGGTATATAGGCTGGTACATTAAGCAAGGTCTCATCTATGGTTGCAACTTCGTACAATACCTGATTTTGCTCATCCAGCACCTTTTGATAACTTTTGTTAGAAAGGTATCTCTCCCAAAGCGGTGGCCTCTTTAACGTGAAATATCGCTCTTCAATTTTCTCTTGCTTGATTTTCAGGTCATCATATTTCTTCAAAATCCTGTTCTTTTTTGCTAAAAGTTCATCGTATTCCGGGTTGGGAATGTAGTAGGCATCGTCTTCGGTACCAGTTTCCAAGCCGTGAGTTTGATTGATATCTACTTCATTCAATGCATACTTGAAAAAGTTTTCCTGTTTCCAGCGTTTTAGGAGGAACTTAACCAGGTCAAGAGGCTGATAGACGCCTTTAGCATTATCCGGTATGCCATAAAGAATGGTAGTCTGCTTGCTGGTTTTCTTGTTCAGGATTATTGCTGCATCAAAGGCTTTGTCTGTGTTGGCCATTTTATGAGAGGTGTATAGAATCCCATATTCGCATTGTTCTCTTTCTGTTTCAAGAATAAAGGTTTCTTTAAAGTTTTCCTCTGGTTGTTCATTAGTTTTTCCACTTTTCCAAGTAACCCAGCAGACACCCATCCTGATAAGTTGTATGAATAGAGCTTTACTGTATCCCCCTCGGTCAAATGCTATCATAAGAGGTTTTAAGTTCCCTGAGTTTCTCATGTATGAAATTGCTTTATCACTTAGATCAAGGATAGCTTCTGTAAATCTTGAAAACCCATAGGAATTTAGGAAAAATACAGGTCTTCCTCTTAGATCGTTGGCCCAATACTGTTCATGCCCTGGGACAGCCAGTCGTCTCTGAGTAAAGAAACCGCTTCCAATATCTTCTTTGCCGTAGTAGGGTACAAAATGCCCGTCAAAGTAAAGCTGACCTATTTCAGTATAACCCTTTGAAATGTACTCTTGGGTTAGTAGGTCCGGCACAACTTGGGGCAGGTTCATTTGCATTAAATCGTGCATATTCCGTTTGAGTGTTTTAGTACTGGCTGATGCTTCTTCGCCTAGTAGGCAACCCAGTTCCTGCCTGTTAACGGTTTTGGTCTGTTCAATATTCGTTTGCCCCATAATGAAGTATAGTACAAAGCTGGTTATCAACTTTTTAGCTTCCCAAGTCTTTGACGAAATAGGAAGTTGACTGTCTATGTACTCATAGATACTAGAAAATAGTTCTTTTATCATTGTACTGAAGATAAGATATCCAGCATAGCGTGTATACTTGATGTTCTGGTTCTCAGGCGAAGCAGAATCATTATCATCTGTTAGTTGTTCCACCAATAATTCATCTATGCCGATCTGACTATCAAGTTCTTTCTGTTCCTTTGCAAGAGGATTGATCGTTTGGGACTCTACCAGCTTACGAATGGTTCTTTCTGATAACCTTAGATCAAATGCCTTATACAGTTTCCTGTTTAGCACCGTTAGAGTCATATGAGGGTTTTTGCGCTGCTCGTCCTGTATAAATTCTACCAGTTCATTGTTTATTTTACCAGGATAATGAGCAACTGGCCGTAAACCTTCCAAGCCATCGGCTTCATAAGAAAAAAGGTATGAGTATACTGTCTTATGATGGAGTCCAAAGGCATCAGCCAATTTGGGAACAGATATAGCCTCATTCTTTATCAGTGTTACTAATGCCACATTTTCTTCAAACTTATTCCCTATCAAGTAATCGCCTATTAGTACATTATCGATGTAGATTCGGCGATACGGTGGATCATTGATAACCTTGATTCTAATACCTATTTCATGCAACCAGTTCCTGTTTGGATCTCTATCTTTTATGCTCTTATACAGCATCCTCTTGCCTCCTCATGGTTCTTAATATATACTTTACCATACAGGAGATAATAAGAGAATATAGCATATGTTTGCTATATAAACCTATGTAATAGAGAAAATTGCGCGGAATTCACTAAATTTGTGGATAAATGCTAGGTTATCAACAGAGTTTCTGCTTAATTTCTAGTTTGCTTGCTTATGAGCATTTTTGTGGACCTTTGTAATCCACAAGGAATTTTGTGTTACCCACAGAATGTTAACGAAATTTAATATTTTCAAGGTGCAATTTTATGTGTTATTATTGCTTATGGGACGATGTCCCGAACTCTGAAGTTAAACTTCTGATTCCACTCAAGTAATAAATCCAGATACCTACTAAATTGGTACTGTTGTTTTTCGCCTAGTCCTATTCCCATTTGTGAGCATCCATCTATTAAGACTTCCATATCAATCATGG
>JAAZEK010000311.1 GCA_012512335.1 Clostridiales bacterium
CCTTGGTAATTTCCTTCAATCGCAGTACTGCACTCTCGTAGTCGCCTTCAGCCATTGCCTGTTTCCCACTGTTGTAATATGTTTTCACTATACTTGGCATACTGTCAATAGAATCGTATTCTTTTCGTGTATGCTCGTCAAAAAGAATCTCATATGCTTCCCGTGTTTTTTTAAATTCGTCAGGCATTCTGTCCGGTGGATATTTTCGGATCATACGAAAATAGGCCTTTTTAACATCTATTTTAGAAGCACTTTTTGGTATTTCCAGAATACTATAATAATCCATCATTTTGCAGCCTTTCCCCCGAACTTTTTGTTTATCAACAAGCGTATTGTCTTAAGTTTTCTAGTAAACCAGCTAGGGCTTTTTTTAGTATATTCCAAATATCGGATGGGCCTTTCATCTGATTTATCAAGCTGAGAAGCCAAAAGCCAGTATGTTTCGGCTTGCTTCTTATTTTTAGACAAATACTCTAATATCCCTGCATAACTAAGTAGTTGTGGGGATTCAAGAATATTCTCTTTTATGACCCCATCTCTGCTAGTACTATTGATGCTGTTTATACTGCTTATACTGTTTATACTTCTTGTACTGTTTGTACTGTTTGTACTGTTTATACTGCTTATACTATTTATATCGCTTGTACTGTTATTGTTATTGTTATTGTTGTTGCCGTTGCTGTTGGTATCACTAGCGCTACTTGTATTGTTATTGCTGTTGGTATCACTAGTGCTACTTGTACCACTTGCGCTGCTTGTACTATTTGTACTGTTAGTTTTATCATCTAGTTGCTGGAGTGCAGTTTTATACTCACCCTGTTCAGCCAATTCAATAGCCTTAGACAGATTGCCAATGGCGTCATTCCCACTATCTTCAAGTAGGTTTAGATAATATCGCCCATCTAACTGCAAATCAGCTTGCTGATCAGAAAATAACTCTACGAACTTGCTATTTTTAGCACTCTCCAACCAACAATGTTTTGCCATAGGAATTCGTCCTGCCCTATAATAAGATAAACCTAATAAATTCCACGCAATATGATTTTCAGGGTTCCAGTATACCGCCTTTTTTAGGTTTTCAATGGCTATGGAAACGTAATTTCTATTTAAATGCGCTAAGCCCATATTATAGTAATACATTGACAGTTCGGAGGTCATTCATCGTCCTCCAAATCGAACAGGATTTCAAATAGCTCATCCTTATATTTATCAAGAACTTCCTTCTGCTCACCCTTCAGCAGTCCTCTCTTGATTTGCTTGACTAGAGAATCTATATCAATTTCATAAACACCTGCTTCGTCCTGGTTCAGTATTTTTTCAGCCTTATTTATGACAGCACGATATCCACGGGAACCTGGGACATCCTTCCAGCCCTCCAAGTCAATTTCTTCTGACATCTCAACTCCAGTGGTTTCTATGGTAATGTCAGCTTTTTTACCAGTGCTGACAATCGTAGCTTCTACCTGCAAAATCCCATTAGCATCATAGCTAAACCCAACTTTAACTTTTTGCTGGAATGCTGGTGCCGGGGGAACTCCATCAAGCAGAAAACTTCCCAAAGAATTGTTGGTAGATGCTTTCTTGTTCTCTCCCTGATAAACATCAATTTCAACCGATGTCTGGTCATCTGAAGCGGTTCCGTAAATTTTCTCCTTAGTTACTGGGATCGTGGTATTCCTAGGAATTATTACATCAAATACATCGTCATTTGGAATCCCACCTACATAGCCTAGAACCGAGACGCCTAAAGTATAAGGA
>JAAZEK010000312.1 GCA_012512335.1 Clostridiales bacterium
ATATTCTTGAACCCAGCTTAGAGTTTTGATAAGAGAAACTGGCAGACAACATCCTTTCATCTTTTGTTTACTCTCTAGAGTAATAATGGTACAATTGTAAAAGATAATTAGTTTGCAAGATAGCAAGGAGGAATGAAAAATTGAAAAAGCTAATATTATTCATTTGCTTTTGCATTGTGATTATTATAGGTTGTTTTTTCTTTTTTAACAAAACATTCATACATGATTACTATGAAGTGATCAATGAGCAAGACGAAAAATCTCAGATTACAGTTTTGCAGTTTTCATTTTTTGCAGGTGAAACTGAAAAACACACAGCTGTTTTTTATCGTTTAGGAAGCAAGCAGGAAATACAGGACCGGCTTAACCAATATGTAGAAGGGTTAACAAGCTGTTATGATGATGGGGCTTTCTGTGACACTGAACAAGATATCACAATATACTCTTATACAGTTTCGGATGGATTTTTGTTGCACAAAATTACACTAGTTTACGATACGATTGATTTGAAGGATATTGAAAATTCGACGGGTGCAGATATTCAGACCCTGACGATAAATGGAGATGACATTGATTTGAAGCAAGGCGATTCCTATGTTGCAGACGAATGGTCACAAACACCGGAGTACCGATTGAATCAAAATACTTATGAAAAAGCTGCCGTAACCGGTAGAAAAATCACAACAGGAGACAATCTAGAGAAAGTAATTTTAGCTTACAATATAAAAACTGGATATGCGTTGTGGAATCTTGAAGCATATTCGAAAAGTGATGAGAAGCTTACTCTTGAGCCCATGAAATATGTGGCAGGTGAATATGATAAAATTGGAGTGAAATGGGCAACTCTAATCATTGCTTATTATAGATTAGAGGGGCAATGGATTCCACTTACTTACGACGAAATAAATCAATATATTGCTTTTACGATTGGAGACGATGCAGAAAAGCCTTATGAAGGTATTATTTTTTACCAATTCCAATTCCCCTGTAATGAGCATCAAGATCCAGTTACAAATCGAAAGCTTGTAGGCTTTTCGGTGGATTATGCTCCAGCCCCATAACCTTTATAGGTTTGTGTGGCGCGAAGCCAACTTGGTATGGGCGTGCTAACATCTATTTCATAAGATGTGTCAAATAATAGGAATTGGAACAAACAGTCTATCTTAGTCAAATAGATAAAAATTTATTTGCTTCTGACCTTGCACCATATTGCTTAAGACATACGTTTTTCCGACCTTACTACATGTTGCATAATTAAAGAATTTCTCAATATCTTATGTGACATTCTGGTATTAAAATGATCTTAAATATTTACACTCATACAGAACTAGACGCTATCTCTGATGTTTTTGACAATATATTACAAAGTTTTAAAATCAAGTCAAGGAGGTCTTCATGAATAGAGGTAGCGGAATACTATTACATATATCATCTCTTGCTGAAAGCTATGGCATTGGAACCTTTGGAAAAGAAGCTTATGCTTTTGCTGATTTTTTAAAACGCTCTGGCCAAACTTATTGGCAAATACTTCCAATAGGGCAAACAGGTTATGGAGATTCCCCCTATCAACCTTTTTCGATATACGCGGGGAATCCCTACTTTATCGACCTAGATATTTTAGTGACTGAAAAATTAATTATGCATTCAGATATCGATAAATTAGACTGGGGTAACAACCAAAGAGAAGTTGATTATCAAAAGCTTTACAATAACAGATATAAGGTTTTAAAGCTAGCCTACATAAATAGGAATAAATACCAACAAGAGTTTTCTAAGTTTAAGGATGAAAACGGGTATTGGCTTAAAGATTATTCTCTTTTTATGGCTGTAAAGGAAAAAAACAATTCGCAATCATGGCTAGCATGGGAAGATAGAGCTATCAGGCTGCATAAGCCCAAAGCCGTGGATAAATATATGAAAGAATTATCTAATGAGGTAGATTACTACTCATTTATTCAGTTCCTTTTTTACAAGCA
>JAAZEK010000313.1 GCA_012512335.1 Clostridiales bacterium
ACTTTATATTGTCTTACAACAATTGTACGAATACAAGGTGTTATCTTTTTTTTATTAAGTCCCACTATTTGGGGTCACTGCCGTTTTCAAAATATTTGATAGCCTAGTTTTTTAATTAATTTATTATTATAGTAACCATGGATCCATTTCTGGCTCGATATAACTTTTAGTGTTTGTATCGATTTCAGTGCCTGAGTCACATGGCATTGTTGGTGTATTTAATTGTGGGTGTAAATTATTAGCCTTTTCTAAATTTTGGCGTGAATCTTTAATTGGTAAGTCTAAATCTACATCATCAATTAAAATATCCATTGCTTTAGCAACCCCAAGTCCATACTGTGGATCAGCTTGGTAGCAGTTATAAATATGTCGATGTTTTATTTGAAGGGTTGAATCTCCCATATTTCTAGCAGTATTATCAAATAATACTTGTTTTTGATCAGCTGTCATTGCATTGAATAATAATCCTGGCTGAGTGTAGTAGTCATGGTCATCTTCTCTAAAATCATACCTTTTAACATCGCCACCTTTTTCCATTGGTTCATTGTTTGTGGCATTATCCTTCCAATTTCCATAGCTATTAGGCTCATAATGCAGCTCACTACCTAAATTACCATCTGTGCGCATTTGCCCATCTCTGTGGAAGCTGTGTGGGTGTGCTACTGCCTTTGGACTGTTGACAGGTATTTGGTGGTGGTTAACACCTAAACGATAGCGTTGGGCATCTCCATATGAGAATAAGCGCCCTTGTAACATTCTATCAGGTGAAAAACTAATTCCTGGAACGACACTGGCAGGATTAAAGGCTGCCTGCTCAATTTCAGCAAAGTAGTTTTCCGGATTTCTGTTTAATTCAAATTCTCCAACCGGCATTAGTGGATAGTCTTCTTTAAGCCACATCTTAGTAAGGTCAAATGGATTATTTTCCATCGCTTCAGCTTGCGCTTCAGTCATGACTTGGATATACATCTTCCACTTTGGATTAGCTTGTTGTTCAATGGCTTCATAAAGATCTCTTTGATGAGACTCTCTATCCATTCCAACTACTAATTCAGCTTCTTTATCAGTTAAGTTTTGAATTCCTTGTTGCGATCTAAAATGGAATTTAACCCAAGTTCTCTCATTGTCAGCATTAATGAAACTGTATGTGTGGGATCCAAATCCATGCATATGCCTATATGATGAAGGAATTCCCCTATCTCCCATTATTATTGTTACTTGTAAAAGTGACTCTGGAAGTGAAGTCCAAAAATCCCAATTTGTGTTTGGACTACGCATATTAGTTCTTGGATCTCTTTTTACGGCATGATTTAAATCAATAAAGTGCAGTGGATCTCTAAAGAAAAATACCGGTGTATTATTTCCAACTAAGTCCCAGTTTCCTTCTTCAGTATAAAACTTCATCGCAAAACCACGAATATCACGCTCTGCATCAGCCGCGCCACGCTCACCTGCAACTGTTGAAAATCTTGCTAACATTTCAGTTTTTTTACCAACTTCAGAAAAGATACTTGCCTTTGTATATTTTGTAATATCATGAGTTACAGTAAATGTTCCATATGCTCCTGATCCCTTAGCATGCATTCTACGCTCAGGTATAACTTCGCGACTAAAGTGAGCTAACTTTTCCATTAACCATACATCTTGTAAGGTTGCCGGACCTCTTTTACCAGCTGTCATTGTATCTTGATTATCTGTAACAGGGGCTCCTGCTGCAGTTGTTAGATTTGGGTTTTCTCCTACATTTTCATTTCGACTTGCACTATAATCCTTAAGGCCATTTTTAGCCATTGGATTTCTCATTTTTTCATCTTTCATTAATATTCCTCCTAAAATTTTAACTCTATTTTAATTGTATAACAAAAAACAAGATTTTCAAAATAATCCTGACTTAATGATAGCGTATTATAGGTTGTGGGTATATAAAAATAGGGAAATCTCTTATAATTGTATTAGCACATACAGAAAGAGGTTTCCCATATGAACATTATA
>JAAZEK010000314.1 GCA_012512335.1 Clostridiales bacterium
ACTTTTAGCAAATTTTGTTGCAGCTTCAAATACTTTTGTTTGTTCTACAGAACGTGCTTCTATTAATCCATCATGATACAGCTGAGAGATAATTGGGCTGCAACCGTGGAAGCGCAGTCCACCAGCGTGATTAGGAGAAGGAATGAAGTCAGCGCCTAAGGTATACATCTTCATAAGAGGAGTAGTTTTTCCTGTATCACCAAAATCATAAGCGAATTTTCCTCTTGTCAAGGAAGGACAAGAGGCAGGTTCGACACCTATAATTTGAACGTCTGATTTTCCCGCTATTTTATCACTAATAAAGGGAGCAATTAAACCACCGAAATTAGAACCGCCGCCAACACAACCAATTATCACATCCGGGTGTATATCATATTTTTCGCAAGCTATTTTAGTCTCTTCTCCAATTATACTTTGGTGCAAGACCACATGATCCAGCACACTACCCAGTACATACTTGCAGTTATCCGATTTTACAGCTGTCTCTATTGCTTCTGAAATGGCACATCCTAAAGAACCGCCAGTATCAGGATGCTCTGATAGAATTTTACGGCCTACTTCAGTTGTGCTAGAAGGTGAGGGGATTACCTTTCCACCATAGGTTTCTATAACAGCTTTTCTATAGGGCTTTTGCTGAGAAGATATCTTGACCATATAAACCAGAAGGTCAAGATCATAATAAGCACAGGCCATTGCCAACGCTGTTCCCCATTGACCTGCACCGGTTTCTGTTGTTAGATGGGTAAGCCCTTGCTCCTTTGCATAATAAGCCTGAGCAGCTGCAGAATTCAACTTATGTGATCCAGATGTATTTGTCCCTTCAAATTTATAGTAAATCTCTGCTGGAGTATCCAGCAATTCCTCTAAGCAATAGGCACGAACTAGAGGAGAGGGTCGAAACATCTTATAAAAGTCTCGCACCTCATCTGGAATTTTAATGTAATGATCACTTACATTAAACTCTTGCTTAACGCATTCTTTAGCAAATACTTGCTCAAGTTCTTCCTGTGTACTTGGCTTAAAAGTACCTGGATTTAAAAAAGGCTCTGGTTTGTTTTTCATGACAGCTTTCATATTAGTCCAGTATTTAGGCATCTCGTCTTCAGATAAATAGATTTTGTAAGGTATTTTTGTCATTGTTCACATTCCTTTCGTGTTTGTTAGTTTATTTTAAATATAAAAAAGGCCTTTATCCTTACAATAGGACAAAGACCATATTCTCTGCGGTACCACCTAAATTGCGCTAATGCGCCACTTATTTCATACACTAGCATGTATGCTTCATTGATAACGGGGGAAGTTCCCGGCCGGCATAATCTCAATATGATTTCTGCCATAGCTCTCTTGAGTCCATTCGTCACAATCTTTAACATCGCATTTCCACCTGCTGCGACTCTCTTTAGAAAAAGGAATTATGCTACTTCTCTCAATCAAAGGTTTAGTCTATATATTAAATTTGTAATTGAAATCAATATTAAACTATGAATTTTAGTTTGTCAAGCATAGTTAAAATTTTAACAATTATTATAGGATTATATTAAATAACAAGGTTCACAGTTTATTTACAAACTAGCAATAATGGATTCATAGTTGATGCTTAAAATTGATTCATAGATAGAAGTACTTGTCCTTTTTCATATATGCCTCCTTAAAGTTCCCCTATAATAGCCCTGAATGGTATCAATTATCAATCAGGGCTATTACTTATCTATCTTTTTTTACTGCAAATCATGTTTCTTCAACTGTAATATCATAGCTAACAGGTGCAGCTTTTTGTAGCATCGCAGAAACTGCACAGTATTTTTCTTGTGACAAGGTCACTGCTCGTTCTATTTTTTCCATTGGTAGATTCTTTCCTTTAAAGTGATAGTTAAGGTGTATTTCTGTATAAACCTTAGGATGTTCTTCTGCTGTTTCTGCTGTTGCCGTAAGTTTAAAATCCTCTAGCTCAACCTGCATTTTTTTTAATAGAATCCTATAATAATTGTTAAACTTTTAATTATGCTTGACAAACTAAATTTCATAGTTTAATATTGATTTCAATTACAAATTTAATATATAGACTAAACCTTTGATTGAGAGAAGTAGCATAATTCCTTTTTCTAAAGA
>JAAZEK010000315.1 GCA_012512335.1 Clostridiales bacterium
TTAATAGCCTTAGTTTTAATACATTCCTCCGCCCATACCGCCCATACCGCCGGCGCCGCCAGCTGGCATTGGTGGTTCTGGTTCGGGAATATCAGCAACCAGGCTTTCGGTAGTGAGAACCATAGCCGCTACACTGGCAGCATTCTGTAGAGCAGAACGAGTCACTTTTGTAGGATCTAGGATACCTTTTTCAACCATATCGCCATATTCAGCTTTCAATGCATCAAAGCCATAATATGGAGCAGTGTTCTTTTTAACATTTTCAACAACTACGGAGCCTTCTAGCCCTGCATTGTCGGCGATCTGTCTCAAAGGAGATTCCAGAGCACGCTTGATTATGTTAACACCAGTCTTCTCGTCGCCTTCAGCTTCAATTGATTCAAGGGCAGGTATTGCCTTTACTAAAGCAATTCCACCACCTGGTATGATTCCTTCTTCAATAGCTGCGCGAGTTGCATTCAATGCGTCTTCAATTCTAAGCTTCTTTTCCTTTAATTCTGTCTCAGTGGCTGCGCCAACTTTTATAACTGCAACGCCACCTGATAGCTTAGCTAATCTTTCTTGTAATTTTTCACGGTCATAGTCGGACGTGGTCTCTTCAATCTGAGCCTTGATAGCTGCAATTCGATTCTGAATTTGAGTAGAATCTCCGCCACCTTCTACTATAGTTGTATTCTCTTTATCAATGGATACAGTTCGTGCTGTACCTAACTGATCAACAGTTGTGTCTTTAAGATCTAAACCAACTTCTTCAGAAATAACAGTTCCACCGGTAAGAATTGCGATATCTTCTAGCATAGCTTTTCTTCTATCACCAAAGCCAGGTGCTTTAACTGCAACACAAGTAAATGTACCACGTAGCTTGTTAACTACCAAAGTAGCCATAGCTTCGCCTTCTACATCCTCAGCGATGATTAAAAGTTTTTTTCCTGCCTGTACGATTTGCTCCAGTAAGGGCAAGATTTCTTGAATATTGGAAATCTTTTTATCTGTTATTAAAATGTAGGGGTCTTCAAGGTCCGCTACCATCTTTTCAGTATCGGTAACCATGTAAGCAGATACATAGCCACGATCAAACTGCATTCCTTCTACTACATCTAACTCAGTTGCCATGGATTTGGATTCTTCAACGGTAATGACTCCGTCGCTACCAACTTTCTCCATAGCATCGGAAATCAGTTGTCCGATAGTGTTGTCGTCAGCTGAAATGGAAGCAACCTGAGCAATAGATTCTTTATTTTGAATAGGACTGCTTTGAGACTTCAAGGATTCTACTGCTACTTCAACAGCTCGTTGAATACCCCTTCCAAGTATCATGGGGTTTGCTCCAGCAGCTACGTTTTTCATTCCTTCATGAACGATAGCCTGTGCTAAAACAGTTGCGGTAGTGGTACCGTCACCAGCTACATCATTGGTTTTGCTAGCAACTTCCTTGACTAGCTGTGCACCCATGTTTTCAAAGGGATCTTCTAATTCTATTTCTTTTGCGATGGTAACACCATCATTTACGATCTGGGGGGAGCCGAACTTTTTATCCAATACTACATTTCTGCCCTTGGGGCCTAATGTAATTTTGACAGTATCACTAAGCTTATTGACTCCACGCTCTAAATATCTTCTGGCTTCCTCGCCATACTTTAGTTGTTTGGCCATTGTTAAAACCTCCTGTATAAATTATTTGTTATTCAACTACTGCCAGGATATCATTTTGTCGAACAATGATATATTCATCATTGTCTACCTTGACTTCAGTCCCTGCATATTTGGAGTAAATTATTTTGTCTCCAATATTAACTTCCATTTTTACTTCTTTGCCGTCTACTAGTCCGCCGGGGCCTACAGCCAACACCTCTGCCATTTGAGGTTTCTCCTTGGCCGAACCTGGAAGCACGATTCCACTCTTAGTGGTTTCTTCACTTTCAATCATTTTAATCACAACTCTGTCGCCCAATGGTTTAATATTCATGGTACACCCTCCTTATGTAATAAGTCTTTAGTTTGTTTGTTAGCACTCGATAACAATGAGTGCTAACATCAATATCTAGTTTATTAAAAAGTAAAAAAGTTGGCAAATACTACAAGCCACCAAATTCAATCGTATTTTGCCAAATATAACGTTTATTACAACTTATATCCGGTATGTTCTCGAATAATCAATTTTAACTAGGATTGCTCTAGAAATCAAAAAACTCCCTTATTTAAAGTAGAATTATCATGAAAAAGCTTCATCTCATATAATTTCCTGTAAGCTTTTGTAGCGTACGAGGGAGGGCATCCTTGGAATCTCCCCAAGGCTTGTCCTGATTCTTATGATCGAATTTTTGGGTGAACCAAAATAGTTCTTTTTCTAAGCGCTCCATATTATCCATTTGCATGGGGAGTAATTCTTTTATAAATTCAGCTTGTTTGCTTTTATTTAAGCTTTGTGCTGCCATGTCCAAAACCAGCGCTAGATGAGAAAAGCAAAAACCCTTAGAATTCTGAAAGACCTTACGGAACTCCTTGTCATGGCCCCATAAGTGAATAAAGGTGTATGCAAACTGATTTAAGGCATTTTGTAATCTTTCACAGATAATACATTCATTCATGTGGCCTTGAAGCCAGATACTGAAATCTTGCATTGCCAGCTTCAAATTAGGCTCTCCAGATGATTTTTTTCTAAATAGACCAAGTCCTTTATCTGGATTTTCAGCTACTTTTGTCAGGTCCTCAGCTTGTTTCTTTAGCTTTTTGATAGTCTCCATTATGTGAGTATGAGTCATTAGAGCAAGTCCCAGCCTATTCTGGGCTTCATATAAAAGCTCATTATGATGAGGACAAAAACCTTTGTCATTAACCTCAATTCTAGTATCAGGTTCCATTACTGAGCCGCCCAGGAAAGAATCAACATAGGCTTTTTCAGCTTTGTCTTCTAAAATGCAGAAGGGACATTCGCTTTCTTCGTGATAAGCATCCCAAACGGGAATGGTATCCAAATGATATTTCATCAATAAAACCTCCCAAGTATTTGGATGTGATTTATTTCATTCTATCATAATTTAGTGGACACAACCATAAATATAAATATTGGACAAAGGATTTAGAAAGAGGAGGATGGACATGCGTTATTCCAGGATAAAAAAAAGTCAAAGTAAAAAGAGCTATGCCACATTACTTTTGGTTGTACTGCTTGGCTTTCTAATTTTATATATAGCCTTTGCAGGAACCTTGGGGAAGTTTGTTAGCAATTGGATTTCACCTATTTTTTCTGGTGAAGACAGTGAGAAAACACCAGGAAATAATCTGGAAGATCCGGTACTTACTTTACCTGGTGAAACAAGCAAACCAGTAGCAGACAGCGAAAAGATTAGCGATAATTTGAAAGCAAATGCTTTAGTGATGTATACGGTGCAAATGGGTGCCTTCAGTGAAGCTGAAAATGCACAATCCTATGCTAAGGAATTGAAAGCTCTTGGTGGCGGAGCTTATATCTTAAATGATGGTTTTCATCGAGTTCTGGCAGTAGGATATCAATTAGAAGAAGATGCACAAAAAGTAAGAAAGGATCTAGCCAGTAACGGTATTGAATCTCATATTTTTAAATTGGCAACAGCTGGTGCGGATATGAAGATTACTGCAAGTGAGGAGAATGTTGGGGCTATTCGTTCTGCATACGAAATATGGGAGGAGAAGTACCACTTACTAGAACAGATGGTTATTCAGTTAGATAGTGGGGCTATTAGCGTCAATGATACCTATAACAAAATTAATGAGCTGAAAAAAGATATGGAAAGCAAGAGAGACAGGTTACGTGAATTAAATAACAATCAAAGTAACAATGTTATTTTGGAAGGCTTAGTTACTCTGTATGACAAAACCTGTCTATCCTTTGAGAAAATATTATCACAAAATAGTTCTGATAAGGTAGCAATTTCCGCAGAAATAAAGTATACTTATATTGATATGTTAATGCAATATAAAGAATACATGGAACAAATTACGAATTGACACAATAATATAATAGCAATAGCATACCAACCAATGAGTTAATTTATTGTCAATCTATATATATAACTAAAAATTTGAGGTGACCAAATGTCCCTGGATCTACTTACGATAAAGGATATTTTGAATGCTAGAGTACTATATGGAGACGAAATGCTAGACCGAGAAATATTATCAGCTTGTGGTTCCGACCTAATGAGCGATGTATTGGCTTTTGTGAAGGAACAAACCATGTTGCTTACAGGCTTAACCAATCTTCATGTTATAAGAACGGCAGAGCTCTTAGATGTCTCTGCCATTGTCTTTGTCCGTGGGAAATACCCTACACAAGACATCATCGATATGGCTGTAGAACGCGAGATAGTTCTTCTTACCACAGAGGATACATTATTTACTGCTTGTGGCAAATTATATGAGGCTGGCTTAAGGGGAGGTGGAAATCCTCGTGAACAATAATTCCAATGGGTCTACTTCTAATGAAATTTCAGAAACAGAAGTATTAGTTAGGCATGTTTTTCCCATAGAAGCTGAAGATTACATTTCTGCAGGCGAAGCATCAGGGACGATTAAGAACATGCTTAAGCAGTTGGGAGTTGATTCGAAGCTAGTTCGGCGGGTAGCAATTGCCTGTTATGAGGCAGAACTGAATCTTGTCATACATTCATGGGGAGGGCAGCTTACTCTGCTGGTTACTCCCCACGCAATACGTGTTGTCACTGAGGATACAGGCCCAGGTATTCCCGATGTTGATATGGCCATGAAGGAAGGGTATTCAACAGCATCTGAAAGGGCAAGAGAACTGGGTTTTGGTGCAGGAATGGGTTTGCCAAATATTCAGCGAAATGCTAGCCAGATAGAGATTCAATCCAAGCTAGGACAAGGAACAACACTGAAAATAACATTTGAATTTTAGTTTGCAGTTAAGAGTGAATAATAAACAGGACATTATTATACAGTAAAGCGTATAATATAAGAAATATTTTACTGGGAAGCGAGTGAAGGCAATGAGGGAATATTATCATTCCGTCACATTAAATAAAGAGAAATGCAAGGGCTGTACCAATTGTATTAAGGGCTGTCCTACAGAAGCTATTCGAGTTCGCGATGGAAAAGCTAGGATCATTGACGAGCGTTGTATCGATTGCGGAGAGTGCATTCGTGTGTGTCCTTATCACGCAAAAGTTGCCATAACCGATCCCTTATCCAAAATAAATGAGTTTAAGTATAAAATTGCTTTACCAGCACCTGCCATTCTAGGGCAGTTCAAAAACTTGAAAAGCTGCGATAAAGTGCTAGCAGCACTTAAGCAGCTTGGTTTTGACTATGTGTATGAAGTGGCTAAGGGTGCTGACATAGTTACCCAATTAATTAAAGAGACACTGGCTATTCCCAATATGAAAAAGCCCTTGATTTCCTCAGCTTGTCCTGCCATAGTTCGCCTGATTCAAGTACGTTTTCCCAATCTTCTGGATAATATGGTCCGTGTAGAATCACCCATGGAAATAGCAGCACAGATGGCTAAGGATGAATTCAGTAAGAAATATAAGGTAGATAAAGAGCAAATAGGTGCTTTCTTTATTACTCCTTGTGCTGCCAAAATGACCAGTATTCGCAATCCAATAGGTAATGAAGTTTCTCATGTTGATGGTGCTATCTCCATATTGGATATTTATGGTCAAATATCTTCTTATCTCAAAGTTCCTGACAACACAGAACAGCTACAAAAAGCTAGCAGTTCGGGTATAAGCTGGGCAATCAGCAATGGGGAAAGTCGTTCCCTGGGAATAGACAATTACCTTGCAGTTGATGGAATAGCCAATGTAATCCCTGTCCTAGAGGAAATTGAGAATAATAAAATGTCTGATTTGGATTTTTTTGAAGGTCTCTCCTGTTCAGGCGGTTGTGTAGGCGGACCATTAACCTTTGAAAATGGTTATGTGGCTAAAAATCGAATCAGGATACTTGCAAAAGGGATTAACAATAACCCTCCCAAAACATGTGAGGTAGAGAATGTAAAAGAAAATATGGACTGGGATTTACAGAAAAACATTATGGAGAAGCCAGTTTTAAAGCTGGACGAAGATATAGTCCTTGCAATTCAGAAGATGGAAACCTTGGAGCGTATTAATAAGGAGTTACCTGGCTTAGACTGTGGTTCTTGTGGATCTCCCAGTTGTAGAACCCTAGCTGAGGACATAGTTAGAGGAAATGCTTCCAAACTGGATTGTGTATTTGAACTTAGAGAAAAGGTGAAAATCCTGGCAGAGGAAATGATAGAGCTTTCAGATAAAATGTCAGCAGGAAGGGAAGAAAAGAAAAATAATGAAAAAACTTGAGAACATTGTAGAGGAATTAGATTTAAGAATCTTATCTAAGAGACATGGTCTTGAACAGGAGGTGTCATCAGCTTGTTGCTGTGATTTACTTAGCTGGGTTATGGCTAATGGAAAGAAGAACGCTATCTGGATAACCGTGCAAACTCATGTTAATGTTATAGCGGTGGCCTCCCTGCTTGATCTGGCAGCGGTAATAATTCCTTCTAACATGAATGTAGATGAAAAGACCATTGAAAAAGCACAGGATGAGGGTGTAACAATTCTATCTACCCATCTCGATGCCTTTAATTTAACTGGTATGCTTTACAATATGGGTATCAGATCAGAAGGCTGAGGTGCTGATATGAAAGTTGCTATAGACCTTCATATCCATTCTGCCTTGTCACCTTGTGGGGATGACGATATGACCCCTAACAACATAGTGAATATGGCAATATTGAACGGTTTGGATGCCATAGCAGTAACCGACCATAACAGCTGTGATAACGTGGAAGCAGTTATGAAGGTAGCTGAAGGACGAATATTAGTAATCCCAGGGATGGAGCTTCAAACTAGGGAAGAAGTCCATCTTCTATCCTATTTTAATGATCTAAGCTCACTTATATCATTTAGCAATGAACTTTTGCCTTTTTTCGACGGATTATCCAACAGTCCTTCTTTTTTTGGTCACCAGTGGATTATTAATGAATTGGATGAAATAACAGGAGAAATGGATCAGGCTTTGCTAACCTCTCTTTCTATTTCCTTAGATGATGCTGTGGAGCTCATTAGGAGGCATAAAGGTATAGCTGTACCTGCGCATGTAAATAAATCCTCATATAGTATAACATCACAGCTTGGGTTCTTACCTTCATATTTAAATTTTCGAATGCTGGAATATTCACAATACCATGAGATGAACTTTTCTGATTTTCCAAGATGTAATTTTATTTTTTCTTCTGATGCCCATAGCTTGGGTCAAATTTTAGATAGGACTATGTTGATTTCTGTTGATGATCTTAGTATTGACGGAATTCTTGAAGCTTTATCAAAATAATATTACAACAGCTATACCAGTTTGAACAGCTGTTATATAATAGCGAAGGTTTTTTTTATTTCCTTTATCAATATTTGTGAAAAACTTGACGAATTTTCTTGATTGTCAAGTCTCTTTGTGGGATAATATTCTTGGTTCATGTAACTAAAATAATTTATGGGGGAGGGAGTATACATGACAGCTACTATTCTTCAAGAAAATAAGGAAAAGCTTACAGACCTACAAAAAACTATAAATGAATTTAAGGACAAAGAAGGTCCGCTAATGCCGATTATGCACAAAGCTCAGGAACTATTTGGTTATCTACCAGTTGAGGTTCAGGAATATATAGCGGAAGCTTTGGATATACCGCTTACAGATATATATGGAGTGGCCACCTTCTATTCTCAATTCACACTAAAACCACAAGGTAAATACACTATAGGTGTTTGCATGGGCACAGCTTGCTATGTAAAGGGCTCACAGGCAGTTTTAGATGAATTAGCGAATGTGCTTAATTTAAAACCTGGCGAAACGTCTGAAGATTTCAATTTTACATTGAATGCTACCCGTTGTTTGGGAGCTTGTGGTCTAGCACCAGTCATAATGATCAATGACGATGTCTACGGTCGTTTGGTACCGTCTGATATCAAAGGCATTATAGACAAATATCGCGTTAAATAATCTATGGAAGATTTATCATTACACATATTGGATTTAGCCCAAAATTCCATTTCAGCTGGTGCTACATTGATTGAACTCTCTATAAGAGACGGCATTAAAAAGGGAGAAAAATGGGTAGAGATACGAGACAATGGTAAAGGTATGGATCCGGAACAAATCAATCGGGTAGGCGATCCCTTTTATACAACTCGTACTACGCGTAAAGTAGGTTTGGGCATTCCAATGTTTAAAGCTTCCACAGAAGCAAGCGGTGGTAAACTGCAAATTACTTCTCAATTAGGGAAAGGCACCACATTAGAGGCATTGTTTATTAGCGACCATATTGACTGCATTCCATTGGGGAATATGGAAGAAACCATCACAGCACTGATATATATGAATCCAGAAGTGGATTTTGTATATATTCACGAAAGTAATGGCAGGAAGTTCTTATTAGATACTCGTCAGATACGGGAAGTTCTAGGGGAAGTAAACATTGATGATCCAGAGATTATTAACTGGATCAAGAAATTTGTAGAAGATGGTCTTGAAGAATTAAATGGAGGTGTGTGACACATGAAGTCTTTGAAAGAACTTGAACAAATCAAACAGAAAACTTTAGATGCTGTTAATTTGAGAAAAGAAAGAACCGGAGGTACCCGAGTTGTTGTAGGTATGGCCACCTGTGGTATAGCAGCAGGAGCTCGCCCGGTACTACTGACATTTCTTGAAGAAGTTAAGAATAGGAAATTGGGGGATGTTTCCATATCCCAAACAGGCTGTATTGGCGTATGCCGTTTAGAGCCTATGGTCGAGATTACACGTCCCGGCGAAGAAAAGGTTACCTATGTAAATATGACTGCAGAAAAGGTAAAAAGGATTATTGCCGAACATGTAGTTAACGGCCAGGTTGTTACAGAATATACAATCGGTGCTGCAGAGTAACAACAGAATGCAATATAAGGAGGGTTTCAAAATGGAGTTTTATCGTTCCCATGTACTCATTTGTGGAGGAACAGGTTGTCATTCTTCTGGATCTACGGAAGTAATGGATGTTTTTAAAACTGAACTGGCAAATAACAAATTGGAAAATGAAGTTAAACTGGTACAGACTGGTTGTTTTGGATTATGTGCTGAAGGTCCTGTTGTTATCGTTTATCCAGAGGGAGCATTTTATAGCAGAGTAACCAAAGACCACGTATCAAGAATTGTAACTGAGCATCTACTAAAAGGTAGAATAGTTACCGATTTATTATATCATGACAGCGTTCATGATGATGAGGCCATCAAATCCCTAGATGAGGTAGAATTTTACAAAAAGCAGAGACGTTTGGCTTTGCGTAATTGTGGCGTTATAGATCCAGAAAAAATAGAAGAATATATTGCTTTTGATGGATATAAGGCTCTCGGTAAGGCATTGCTGGAGAGCACCCCTGAAGACATTATAAGCACTATCAAAGCTTCTGGCCTAAGAGGTCGTGGCGGTGCTGGTTTCCCTACTGGTCTAAAATGGGATTTCACCGCAAAAGCTGAAGGTGACAAAAAGTATGTCTTGTGTAACGCTGACGAAGGAGACCCTGGTGCATTCATGGACAGAAGTGTACTGGAAGGAGATCCTCACGCTGTATTGGAAGCAATGGCAATTGCTGGTTATGCTGTTGGCGCAGATCAAGGGTATATCTATGTAAGAGCCGAATACCCAATTGCTGTAAGGCGTATGAATATTGCAATTGATCAAGCAAGAGAAGCTGGACTCTTAGGTAAAAACATCTTTGGTACCGACTTCAATTTTGATCTTGAAATCAGATTAGGGGCTGGTGCGTTCGTATGTGGTGAGGAAACCGCATTAATCTCATCAATAGAAGGAAATAGAGGAGAACCTAGACCGCGACCTCCGTTTCCAGCAAATAAAGGTGTGTTTGGACAACCTACTTTGCTTAACAACGTAGAAACTTATGCTAATATCCCCCAGATTATTTTAAACGGTGCTGATTGGTTCCAAACAATTGGAACAGAAAAGAGCAAGGGAACAAAGGTATTTGCACTAGGCGGCAAGGTTATGAACACTGGTTTAGTGGAGGTTCCAATGGGAACTACACTCAGGGAAATCATATTTGAAATAGGTGGAGGAATTCCAGATGGTAAGGAATTTAAAGCAGCTCAAACTGGTGGTCCTTCTGGTGGCTGTATTCCTACTGAGCATCTGGATACCCCAATTGATTATGATTCTTTAGCCAGTATCGGTTCAATGATGGGCTCAGGTGGCTTAATCGTCATGGACGAAGATAACTGTATGGTTGATATAGCTAGGTTTTTCCTAGATTTCACTGTTGACGAATCCTGCGGAAAATGTCCTCCTTGCCGAATCGGAACCAAACGTATGTATGAAATTTTGGATCGTATCAGCAAAGGACAAGGTGAAGAAGGCGATCTTGAAAAGCTTGAAGAGCTAGGCAAGAACATCAAGATATCCGCACTTTGTGGATTGGGGCAAACAGCACCCAACCCAATTTTAAGTACCATCCGGTATTTTAGAGATGAATACGAGGCTCATATTCGTGACAAAAAATGTCCTGCAGGTGTATGTCAGGCATTACTACAGATCATTATTCAAGCAGAAGCATGCAAGGGTTGCGGTCTGTGTATCAAAGTATGCCCTACAGATGCTATCTCAGGAGAACGCAGAAGCCCACATATCATAGATCAGGACAAGTGTATCAAATGTGGAGCCTGCATAGAAAAATGCCCCTTCAAGGCCATAGTGAAGGGTTAAGCTTATTAGAAAAGGGAGTGACTAAGATGGAAATGGTAAA
>JAAZEK010000316.1 GCA_012512335.1 Clostridiales bacterium
ACTGTTTACTATTGCTTCGTAATTACCGTAAAATCCCTCAAAGCTTACACACCCATTTTCATCTGTATGAAGGTTCAGTTTTGTTTTCCACTCGTTGTTTATCAACTTATCCAGAACCTTAAAAGCAGTCTTATCAGATAAATCCTTGTGCAGGAGGCCACCAGCAAATTGATTCTCACTGCCATAGGTATATCCATCCACTAGGTTCCAGTAGACAATAGCATCATTTGCAGGATGGCTAAACCAAGTGCGGTATAGCTTCTCACATAATTCCGCCTGTATTTCCTCATCGTCTATATTATCTGTATACGAAGGAATCGTAATTTCAGATATGTGCAGAGGTAAGCCAAAAGAACCATAGCAGTCCATAACCTCGTAAAGCTTTACAGGATCAAATGGTAATGTGATTCCTGGTTTCAGTTCATCCTCCCGCTTAACAAATTGATGGAATTGTAGACCAATCGCATCCAGTCGTATTCCTTTTTGAATCAAGCGGTCAATTTGCATATAATAAGGACTCCTATACCCCTGATAATTCCCTCGACCATCTTGCCATATAAAGGAAGCCTCATTTATAAATAGCCTATTACCTGAGGAGAATGCTCGGTCTGCCTGTGTGAAACACCATTCTAAGTAGTCCTCTTCTTCAAACAAGCAGAATTTTGAATAATTAGCGCACAAGTTCTCATTTTCTACATCCCAGTCATTTATTCGATCAGAATAACGGTCTGCGATTTCCTTCATATGCTTCTGGGTAAGGCTTTTCTGGGTCGCTACACTATCCGGCATCCAAGCAGGTGTAAATGTATGGTAAACAAGACAATGACCTTTTACACGTATACCATATTTCTCACAATATTCTAGAACTAAGTCTGGAGCTGGTCGCCTGTAAACCTTATAACTGTCCTTGTCATAGCGGGGCTTCCCCTGTTCTGGTTCAAGATCCTTCCAATAAAATGGTGCTATTGCATAATTGAATATACTGCGGAACTTATCCATATAGATTTGATTTTCTTCAGCTGATTCTAACTCATCCAATAGAAATATAGAGCAACCAAAATTAAAATCATGGGTCTTCTGATTGATGCTTACATCCTTATTGACTAATGGATTACCACCTTGGTCTGTAAACTGAAGCTTGATATTGCCCATTCTGTTTTGAGCGATGCCTCTCTCTACCTTGGTTTTCATAAAATCATGATTCTCATCAAAACCCTTTAGCAATGCATTCCTTCTTGTTTCCATAGAATTCAACTCCTTATAAAAAGTCACTGTAGTTCAGTAAGTATGTACCATATGCCTTTAATATTGAAGTAAACTATAAAATGCCTAGATAGCTGCGATTTTCTTAATATAAGAGTGTAGTTCAAATGGCAAGGATTGTTGGTAATACTTGCCATTTGAACATTCACTACCACATCAGGTTAAAATAAATATCTACTTAATCATATAGCTATCTTATCTAAAACTTACTCTTTTCCTGTTCCCCATCTCTCATACCAGGATATAGCTTATCAAGTCCCTCTTCCCTGAAAGGATTGATAACTCCTACTTTTTCTCCTACTCTCTCATTAGGTATATTCCACGCTTTCTTACGGTAGAATTTGTTCTGGAATCTATTTTCTATGCGTTTGGATTTTTCCAAGGAATCCATACATGCACGTATACAGCCTTTTGCCCCACATAGAGCAAAATATCCACAATGGTTCAAAATATACTTATAATACTTAATGATACTTCCACCATTTTCCTCGTAGAAATTGCT
>JAAZEK010000317.1 GCA_012512335.1 Clostridiales bacterium
AAAAGTTGAATAAATATACACCTTAAGTTTTAGGGAGAAAAAGCTGTCCATTAAAGTTAATGAGACAGCTTTTTTAATAGATGAAGTTATGAAAGTTCAATTTCTTGGAACTGGTACATCCACAGGAGTACCACAAATTGGCTGCAGATGCGAAGTTTGCAATTCAAATGATTTTAGAGACAAACGATTAAGATCGTCTGTGAGAATAGAAGTGGATGGAAAAGTATTATTAATAGATTGTACACCCGATTTCAGACAGCAGATGATGAATATTCCTTTTGTGAAAATTGATGGTATTCTTTTTACACATGAGCATTATGACCATGTAGGAGGAATTGATGATTTGCGCCCATTTTCGAGTTTCGGTCCTGTTGAACTATATATGGAACACCATCTGGAGCAAGCAGTAAGAGAACGTATGCCATATTGTTTTGCTACACTAAAATATAAAGGAGTTCCTGATTTAAGGGTTAAAAAGATTAATGATAAGAGTAAATTTCTTGTTGAGGATATCTCTATAACCCCAATTCGTGTAATGCATTTCAAACTTCCAATTTTAGGGTTTAGAATTTATGACTTTGCTTACCTTACAGATGTAAAGTCGATTCCAGAAGATCAGATAAGCAAGCTACGCAACCTGGATACTCTGGTTATTAGTGCTCTTCGCAGAAAAGAACATATTTCGCACCAAACTCTTGAGGATGCTTTGAGAGTATCAGATAAATTAAATCCTAAGAAAGCCTACTTTTCGCACATGAGTCATGAAATGGGACTTCATGCTGAAATTGAAAAAGAATTGCCTCCAAATAGACATTTTGCATACGATGGATTAGAGATTGAGGTTTTTTAACCATACAGGATGCATCGTTTAGGTATAAAATTCATCTTAATAGTATAATTTATCTATTGATTCGTATATTTGTGATGCTTAATTCATAAGTATCGAGTGAATTAAACTATTTATCACTAAATTAGTCAGAATTAGAGATAGATAAAATATTTAAAACAACAATAAAGAAAGGGAGAGACTATGAAAACTAAAAAAATTCTACTCACGGTTTTATTGGTCACTATGCCTCTGCTAATTTTTGCTCAGGAGTGGGATGATATTTATGCAGATCCTTCCCGCAACGAAACTGTAACAATAAGAAAGAAAAATGACCTTGAGCCACAGAAGAAAAAAGTGGTTATTGTACAGGGAGATGTATCAAACATGGAAGTTGTGGCTAATGATAGAGACCTAGACGAATACAATCGCCGTGGCAATACAAATGAGTCGTTGCAAAATGATAGTGATAATCAATTAAATGATTATGACGAGTATGAGTATACCGACAGAATTGTTCGTTTCCACGACCCCGAATCGAGTATCAGAATTACTGGTGCAGATGAGGTGATTATATATGTGGGTGACGACATATATGAAGGTTATAACAATAGAGGTTGGAACAACAGTTTTTATTATGGTTCGGGATGGGGGTCTTTTTACCCTTGGTACGATCCTTGGTATTACGGTGGTTGGTACAGCCCATGGTCTTACAGTAGATGGTATGACCCATGGTATTATGGATATGGTGGTTGGTATGGAGGCTGGAGCAGATGGAACAGTCCTTGGTATTACAGCCGTTGGCATTCTCCTTGGTATTATGGATATGGAGGCATGTATGACCCTTGGTACTATGGTGGATATTACGGTTACGGCGGCGGTTATAGCCATGGTTTTTACGATGGGTATTACAGTAGCCTAACAAATAACCGTTCTGGCAGAAGTTCTGGAACTTATCGTACTAGCTCAGCAAACAGAACAGCTAGCAGTGCAGCACTATCTGGAAGAACTACTACATCTGGAAGAACTACTTCAAGTGGAACTAGAAGTGCTTTAACTGGAAGAACTTCAACCTCAAATACACGTACTGCGATTTCAGGCAGAAGTACAACAACTACTCCTAGAACAAGAATTATAGATAATACTGGCAGAACATACGATTCAAGAACAGGTAGAATTATTGAACGTACAGGAACAACTACAAGATCTCGTTCAATAAATAACACTACACAGCCAAATCGTTCGGGAAGCAGTTCTACTTATCAAAGAAGTACTACAACTACTCCATCAAGAAATAGTTCAATAAATCAGAGAAGTAGCACACCAAGTAGAAATATTACTACTCCTACAAGGACTACAACTACAAACAGAAGTTCAACTTTCTCTACACCAAGTAGAAGTTCATCAAGCTCAAGCGGTTCAGTTGGAAGTAGCAGCAGGAGCTCTAGCTCAAGCAGTAGTGGACGCTCAAGTAGTGGAAGAAGATAATACTTATACAGATTATTTAATATTTAATTATATGAAAAAAATCACATACTTACTTGCCTTTATGCTTACGCTCTCAATGACATTAGTTGCACAAGGAGAGGTAGATGCCTTAAGATTTTCAAGAGAAGATCTATATGGTACCGCTCGGGCAATGTCTATGGGAGGAGCATTTGGTGCATTGGGGGGTGATA
>JAAZEK010000318.1 GCA_012512335.1 Clostridiales bacterium
AGATAAAAAATACTTTGCTCGGGGATGGGCTGGAAAACTCACTGATGGAAAGGGTAATATCATACGAGATAGTGTTGCTAACAATGCAACTGCTCACTATCTGTTCAATATGTTCTATGTTTTGGGAGACACTGAGGAAACATCTGCTATTCCAGAAAGCGTTGAAACCGAACTGTATAGAGCTAATCACATTGAAAACTTTGATACAGCTGCAGTTCGAATAAATACCAAATGCGGAACTGAAATCCTTTACTATTGCACTCATGCAGTCAACCAGACTAAGGGGCCCGTTTTCGAGTATAAATTTGAAAATGCAACTGTGTATTATGGACACCAGGATGATAATAAAGCTATATATGCAAAATTTGAAGACGGAAGCGTAAAAGAGTATGGAGATCCCTATGAAGACAGTATTAATAAGCTTTGGATTATGATGGAAGCAATTCGTGGGAACAGCAATATTCCATGCACATTAGAGACAGCTACAGCACATACTCTTTGTATTGATGCTATGCAGAATGCAGTACCTGAAATACCAGATTTCCCAGATAACGTACGACGCTACGATGAAGACAAGGAAATTGTTTGGATAGATGGGTTATTTGAGCTAATGAGCAATTGCTATGAAAAAGGCATTTTGCCCTCTGACACTGGTACAGAGTGGGCAAGTAAAGGAGAATAAATCACTCTATAATTCTTGTTTGTGATGATTGTTAGTAACAATACAAGCTGTTATAATATTATTAGAAATAATTGGAGGTGCTCTTTATGAATAATGAAGAATTACTATATACTTTACAGGGGATGTTTGAAAAAAATGTAGAAGAAGTGAAGCGCCACACTGGTGTGCTTGTGGAAGATTTGCGCAGAGAGGTAAAGCTAGTTGCAGAAGGGCATAGCATATTAGACAATAAGATTGATAAGTTTCAGGCGGAGATTACTGGAGTAAAACGGGATATAACTGGAATAAAGCAAGATATGAGTGAAGTAAAGCGTGATATTAGAGGTATAAAGCAAGATCTTAATACAGTTAAAGATTATGTAATTGCTGTTGACGATAAACTTAATAATCACGATAAGATAATAAAAAGAATAAAGTAAAAACCGGTAACTCGTATTCTGTAACTACTATTGCCTAGCGCCTAGAACCTAACACCAATTTAACAGGGGGTAGTGATATAATGGGAAAAATTATTCTGGCTTTAGATCAGGGAACAACTAGTTGCAGGGCTATTTTATTTGACCATAATGGAAAAATGGTGGGTGAATCTTCATCCCAAGAATTTCGACAAATCTATCCCAAACCTGGTTGGGTAGAACATGACCCAGAGGAAATTTGGAAGTGCCAGTTGCAGGTTGTTCGCAGTGTACTAAAGAAAAACAATAAAACAGCTGGTGAGATTTCAGCTATAGGGATAACCAACCAAAGGGAGACCATAGTTTTATGGGATCGTTTAACTGGTAAGCCTATTGATAATGCCATAGTATTGCAATGCAGGCGTACAGCTCATATTTGTGAGGATTTAAAGGCAATGGGGCTGGAAGATACCATACGAAAAAAGACGGGCTTGGTTATTGATGCTTATTTTTCTGGCACCAAAATCAAGTGGCTGTTAGACAAACATCCCGGCTTGAGAGAAAGAGCTGAAAAGGGAGAAATCCTGGCAGGAACCATGGATACCTGGTTGATATGGAACCTGACCGGAGGAGCTTGTCATTATACCGATTACAGCAATGCATCCCGGACCATGATTTATAATATACACGAATTATGCTGGGATGAAGAGTTATTGAAGATTTTAGACATTCCTTTAGCCATGTTACCTGAGGTGAAACCTTCCAGCGCTTACTATGGAGCAAGTTTACCGGCGTTATTAGGAGAAGCCATCCCTATAACGGGAGTTGCTGGGGATCAGCAATCTGCTTTGTTTGGTCAAGCCTGCTTTGATAAAGGTTCTGCAAAAAATACCTATGGAACTGGATGCTTTTTATTGATGAATACAGGAGATAAGGCAATCTTATCTCCCCACAAATTGTTAACAACCATAGCATGGGGGATAGGTGGAAAAGTAGAATATGCCTTAGAAGGCAGTGTGTTTGTTGCAGGAGCAGCAGTTCAATGGTTAAGAGATGAAATGGAGTTAATAAGTAATGCAGCTGAGAGTGAAGAGCTTGCTAACTCTGTACCCGATACACAAGGCGTATTTATGGTGCCAGCTTTTGTTGGGCTAGGAG
>JAAZEK010000319.1 GCA_012512335.1 Clostridiales bacterium
AGGCATCCAGACTTGCTTTGTACATACCGATGTAGAAACAAGGACCAACTTGAAAGTGGTAGATCCCATAAATAATACTTTCACTGATATTAATGAACCAGGTGGACAAGTTATAGAAGCAGATATAAGAAAATTAGAAAGCAATCTTCTGTCTAGGATTAAAGCTGATGATATTGTAGTTTTTTCTGGGAGAGTGGCAAATGGGATGGATGCGTCCATTGTTAAAGAGTGGGCTATTCAGTGTAAACAAAAGGGAGCAAGGGTTTTTGTTGATGCTGAAGGAGATACCTTGAAGCTGGCCATCGAAGCAGAGCCTTATCTGATAAAGCCTAACCTGGATGAGCTGGAATCCATTACTGGTAAAAAGCTAGACAAACGAGAGGCTGTGATTCTTGAGTGTAATAGAATCATTGAATGCGGTGTTTCTGTTATAGTTTTATCCTTAGGTAAAGAGGGAGCTTTGTTCTTTAACGAGCAAAAGCGGCTTTATATAGAAGCCTTGGATGTTCAAGTGAAAAGCACAGTTGGTGCAGGAGATTCTATGATGGCAGCCTTTGCCTACGGAGTACATAACAATCTTGATTTTGAGGAAACAGCAAGGCTTTCTATAGCAGTTAGTGGAGCAAAGGTAACGTGCCAGGGAACAGAAATGCCTGATAAAGAACAAGTTAATCGAATGTATGATTTATTATTTTAGGGAAAATGAAGCAGGAGAAGAACCGTCCCAGTGCTTCATACAAAGGAAGGTGTACTAATGATTAGAATTCAGGAAATTAAGCTACCTATAGATCATACAGAGAATGATTTATTAATAAAAGCATCAGAGGCATTAAAGATTAAAGAGGAAGAGATTAAAAAGCTCTCTATTTACAGAAAATCAATAGATGCAAGGAAAAAAGACAATATTTTATTTATCTATACCTTGGATGTGGAAACAGTTAAGGGGACCAAAAATCCCAAAATAAATAAGAATATTTCTATTGTCGAACCATTCATCTATGATGTAGAAGTAACGGGAGAAAAACCATTAAATAACAGGCCTGTTATTGTGGGATGCGGTCCAGCAGGACTATTTTGTGCTCTACTTCTTGCAGAAAAGGGTTACAAACCAATAATTCTTGAAAGAGGAAAGAAGGTTAAGGAGAGAGTTGAGGATATAGAAAAGTTTTGGAAGGACGGAGCTTTAACTCCAAACTCCAATATACAATTTGGAGAGGGAGGGGCAGGAACATTTTCTGATGGGAAGCTTAATACTCTTATAAAAGACAAGTCAAAAAGGGGCAGGAAAGTGTTAGAGGAATTTGTTGAAGCAGGTGCTCCTTCTGAAATCACATATGTTAACAAGCCGCATGTTGGGACAGACTTACTTAGAAATGTTATTGTTAATATAAGGAATAAAATTACCAGCTTGGGCGGAACCTTCAGGTTTGAAGAATGTGTAACAGATATTCATGTAAAGGATGGTTCGATTTACAGTATAGCTACAGATAAGGATACGCTAGAAACAGATGTGTTGGTTTTGGCTATAGGACACAGTTCCAGGGATACTTATGAAATGCTTAGTGATAAATTAGAGCTTACGGCAAAGCCTTTTGCTATAGGAGTAAGAGTTGAGCATCCACAAAAGATGATAGATAAAGCTCAGTACGGAAAGATGGCGGGACATCCTAGGCTTGGTCCTGCAGATTATAAACTTGTTCATAGAACTAAGAATGGAAGAAGTGTATACAGCTTTTGTATGTGTCCTGGGGGAGTGGTAACTGCATCTTCTTCAGAATTTGGTGGCGTTGTTACTAACGGAATGAGTTATCATGAGAGAGATTTAGAAAATGCAAATTCAGCTATTGTCGTTACCATAAATCCAGAGGATTTCGGTGGTGAGGAAAATCCTTTAGCTGGCATAGAATTTCAAAGAAACTGGGAAAGAAAAGCTTTTGAAGCAGGGGGAGGAAATTATAGTGCTCCTGTCCAGCTTTTTAAGGATTTTAAAGAAAAGAAAATCTCTCAGAGTTTTGGAGAAGTTAACCCAACTTACAAACCTGGTACGGCATTTGCTAACCTATGGGAATGCTTGCCAGATTATGTATGTGAAAGTTTAGTTGAAGGTATGATAGCCTTTGGAAGGCGGATTGCAGGTTTCGACAGGCCTGATGCACTCCTGACAGGGGTTGAAACGAGAACTTCTTCACCTATAAGGATTGTTAGAGACGAGGAAATGCAAAGTAGTGTTAAGGGAATTTATCCTTGTGGTGAAGGCTCTGGCTATGCAGGCGGAATTATGTCTGCATCAATCGACGGCCTAAAAGTAGCAGAAGAGATTATTAGAAAACTAAATTGGAGGGATCATTCATGAAAAAGATAGGTTGGGGTTTTATTGGTGCAGGTAGTATTGCTAATCGATTTATTAAGGGTTTGGTACAGGTGCCTGATGCGTATTTAGCTGCAGTAGCTTCAAGGACCTATGATGGGGCTAAGAGTTTTGCAGATAAGTACGGTGCAAAGGTGTATACTAGCGTTAAAGAGATGATACTTGATGAAAATGTAGATGTCGTGTATATTGCAACTCCTCATACAATACACAAAGAGAATACATTGTTGGCTCTTAATATGGGCAAGCCTGTTCTATGTGAAAAACCGATGGCACCAAATGCAGATCTTGTATCTGAGATGGTTAGGACAGCAAGAGAGAAGAACGTGTATCTCATGGAAGCTATGTGGACTAGGTTTTTTCCAGTAATGGAAAAGGTGCGCACCTGGTTGAATGAAGGGATTATCGGTAAGGTTAGTTTTGTAACTGCTGACTTCGGTTACTCTACACCTGAAGATCCATCATCTAGATTGTTTGATCCTAATTTTGCAGGAGGCAGTTTGTTGGATGTAGGGATTTATCCTATCGCATTTGCTTTTATGGTTTTTGGCAAGAAGCCAAACAGGATAACAGGCTTGGCTGACATGACAAGTACTGGTGTAGATGCATCCATGGGCTGTACATTAGGTTTTGAAGGTGGAGGGATTGCTTCGCTGTATTCTGCAACAAACGCTGAAACCCCACAAGTTGCTTATATCATGGGGGATAAAGGTAGAATAGAAATACCTAGCTTCTGGTGCCCCAAAGAGGCGAATCTGTACATAGGAAATAATCTGGAGGAAAGCTTCCGTCAAGAACATGAGGGTGAAGGATATCAATTTGAAGTTATGGCGGTTCAAGATGATATTCGAGCAGGCAGACTGGAAAATGAGCTAATGCCACTTGATGAATCCATTGCAATAGCTGAAGTGATGGATGCTTTAAGGAAGCAGTGGGGGATGTCTTATCCATTTGAGTAAACCTAGAGGAAGCACGAGAATCGTCGAACCATCCCTGTGCTTATCTTCGATATCTGCCAAAGTCTTTATTTACCCAGGAAACAAACTCATTCTGGAGCCTCATTAGTTCTAATGGGGCTATACTTTTGTGCAATCATTTGAGGTACTGAATAGACACAATCCAATA
>JAAZEK010000320.1 GCA_012512335.1 Clostridiales bacterium
GGCTTATACCACTGATTTAGAGACAATAGGCTTTCTCCGCTGTTATTCATAAAGGTTTGAGGCTTAGCCAACACAACCTTGTGGTCACCTATGCGTCCTTCTCCTAAAATAGCCTTATGCTTGATTCGATCTACGCGAATGCCATGAGCTTCCGCCAATAGATCTATAACATAAAAACCAATATTATGCCGAGTGCCATGGTACCTGTCCCCAGGATTCCCCAACCCTACAATAAGAAACATACTTTACTTCCTTTCTGTCTGTTAGGGAAAATCAGTTAAACAAAGCGCTGACCGGCAATCCCTCATAAATTCTATTAACGGCTTCTGCAAACAGGGGAGCCACAGATAAGGATCTTATCTTACTTACTTGCTTCTCTGGAGGCAAGGGAATACTATTTGTAACTACCAGCTCTTTAATCGGCGAATCCATGATCCGTTCAACTGCAGGGCCTGATAAGACTGCATGGGCTGCACAAGCATAAACCTCTTTTGCGCCGCCTCTTTCTATCAGTGCCTTTGCTCCTTGTTGGATGGTACCAGCAGTATCAATCATGTCATCTATTAAGATTGCACGTTTCCCCTTAACATCCCCAATGATATTCATAACCTCAGCTACATTTGGCATAGGTCTTCTTTTATCTATTATAGCAATAGGAGCATTTAACTTATGAGCAAAGTTTCTAGCTCGGGTTACACTGCCTAAGTCAGGTGAAACTACTACCACATCATCTCCTACAAAGCCTCTTTCTATATAGTCTTTAGCAAGTATAGGCATGCTATACAAATTGTCCACAGGTATATTAAAAAAACCTTGAATCTGGGCAGCATGTAAATCCATGGTAAGCACCCTATCTGCACCTGCTGTTGTAATTATATCTGCTACCAGCTTTGCGGTAATAGGGTCGCGAGCCTTCACCTTACGATCCTGCCTAGCGTATCCGTAATAAGGTATAACAGCTGTAATTTGTGCAGCAGAAGCTCTCTTAAAGGCATCTATCATTATTAATAGTTCCATTAAGTGAATATTCACTGGAACACAAGTGGATTGTACAACAAAAACATCTGAGCTTCGAACTGTCTCATAAATATCTACAGATATTTCACCATCACTGAACATTGATACCTTGGAATTTCCTACAGGTACACCTACATACATAGCGATTTCCTTGGCTAGCTCCAAATTGGAGTTAGCTGAAAAAATTTTTATATTCTTCCCGTGGGGAGCCATTGTTTATCCTCCGTTTTGATTTATATTTATTAGTGTCACTTCTGTTCTCTTTTATCTACCCATCCATCTTTGTTAATTTGTCTTGCGCGGGCTATAGCAAGGGCTTTCGCAGGTACATCCTCAGTTATGGTAGAGCCGGCAGCCACATAGGCATTATCCTCTACCTTGACCGGAGCAACAAGGTTTACATTGCAGCCAATGAAAGCCTTATCCCCAACCGTGACCTGTTGTTTTTGTTTTCCGTCATAATTGACGCAAACTACTCCACAGCCTACATTTACATCTTCCCCCAGCTGTGCATCTCCAATATAAGTTAAATGAGATACCTTAGAGCCATTTCCAATAACAGACTTTTTTACCTCAACAAAATCCCCAATTCGCACATTGCTTCCTATGGTGCTATCAGGACGTATGTATGCAAAGGGACCTACAGTAGAATCTTGTCCTACTCTACTGTCTAAAATTACAGATGATTCAATGCTAACCTGATCACTAATAACTGAATTTTTCAATCTGTTGTTAGGATATAGGATACAGCCTTCACCAATAACTGTGTTGCCTTCTAGTACATTACCAGGATATATAAGGGTATCGCAGCCGATTTGTACGTCTGCACCGATATATGTTTGATTAGGATCTAAGAAGGTAATACCATTTCTCATATGATTCTCATTAATTTTTAGGCGCATTCGGGCTTCTGCAATTGCTAGATTTACCCGATTGTTGACTACAAGTAATTCACTGAGATCTGATGGATGAAAGCTTTGGATATCAGATTGCTGACTTTCTTGATTTATTAGCATGTCGTTTAGCCATTTAGTAGAAAAACAGCAAAGCTGATGTCTAAAAGATACATCACTTAAAGAAGATTCCAGGGACATAACAGTTGCATCTAAACCTTGGCTATCCGTAAATCGGATTATGTTTTGTATGGTAGTAGCTGTAATCAAAGGCATATGGGCAGGAAGTAGTATAAGCATGTCAGCATCTTCAGCCAGATGGGTAAGTGCTTCTAGATCACTGAAGCTAGTAGTAGACATATCTATCAGTTCTGCCACATGAGATGTGGAAACATGCTCTTTAATTTGCTCCAAATTCTTATCAACGAGGATAGAAGGTGGTGTATATGTAATCTGTTGAGCAAGATTAATTGCATGATGAAGCATGCTACGTCCACATACCTGATGCATAGGTAAAGGTATGCTGGATTTCATTGCATTATCATCAGCGCTAATAGCAGAAATAATTACGGAAATCGATTTTTCCATATTTATGGCTCCCTCCAAACAATATAAATGATTCCACCGCAAGAACTCATTTTTGAATGTTCTACAGTCTTTATTTCATTCATTATACCATTATACCGTGGTATTGACAAAAAAAGTTTATGAAGTAGAAAAAGTAGAAAAAAGCCAAAAAGAGCTATAGAGGAGAGTTTTCTCTCCTCTATAGCTCTTGCCAGTTTACTCTTCTTCCATACTGTTGTAGCGTTCTAACACGAGATCTTGTAGCCTTTCTCTCGTTTCAGAATTGATTGGGTGAGCGATATCCCGGTACTCTCCATCCGGGGTTTTTCGGCTGGGCATGGCTATAAACAAACCATTTTGTCCTTCAATTACCTTTATGTCGTGGACAACAAATTCGTTGTCAAAGGTAACAGAAGCCACTGCCTTCATTTTACCATCGCTTCCAATCTTACGAATACGAACATCAGTAAAGGTCACCCAAAACACCACCTTCCAGCCATACAAGTTGCACTCAGGTTGCTGCAATTTTGCACCTATTTTACTTGTATTATTCGCCAAAAAACTGGATACTCCTTCTATATTATAGAAAGTTTTTATATCAATTTGCAGTAATCCAATCAGCAGCAGATAATTCGATACGGTTTTCAACCTCGTTTATACCTTCCAATACCATAAGTGGGCTGTAATCTTCCACCAACTTTTCAATCGGTTCTTTGGTAGCAATTACAACACCCGTTCCTACAATATCCACGTTAAACTCCTTAAGTAAATGTGCCATTCCACGAGCGGTTCCACCGCCCTTCATGAAGTCATCAATAATGAGTGCTCGACTTCCTTCCTTAATAGCACGCTTAGTGATAGACATGGTCTGAATTCTACGAGATGAAGCAGTTACATAATTTATGCTGACTAAAGGACCTGCAACGGCCTGGCCATCTCGTCCCGCTACCACAACAGGACAGCCCAAGAAATGAGCGCTTGCTAGAGCTACAGGGGTCCCCTTGGTTTCCACAGTAAAAACAAAATCAGGCTGATTATCCATAAAACGAGTTGCCAATATTTCCCCTATTTGGTTTACTTGGTGGGGATCATGAAGTATATCGTTCATGTAAAGATATCCACCTGCCAAAATACGATTAGGGTCTGATAATTCATGACATAAATCAGCAATATAACTTGCTGAATCTTCCTTTTTAATTAATGGCACAAATCGAACTCCCCCTGCCGCCCCGGTTGTAGTAAGCAAATCACCTAGACGGAAAGCAAGTAAGGTATCACGAATGATGGCAATATCTTCACTTATAGTTGACTTGCCACAATGAAATAATTCACTGAAGTAATTCAGAGTATAATTATGATTGGGATGGTTACACAAAATCCGTGTCATGGCGGCAATACGTTCATTTTTCTTGATTATCAGCTCTATCAGCCCCTTAAAATTTTATGTTATTTGCCTGTTGGGTCAGTAAGAGCAAACATGATTTCCCCTTCTGATGCCAGTTCGCCATCTACTGTAGCTTTGACTGATGCTTTACCCATAATACTCTTCATACGAATAATTTGGGCTTCCAGCTCCAATTTATCACCAGGCACTACCTGCCTGCGAAATCGAACCTTGTCAATACCAGTGAAGAGAGCTAATTTCCCTCTGTTCTCCTCGCTATCTAAAACGGCAACAGCTCCTAATTGAGCCAATGCCTCCAATATCAGTACACCAGGCATCACTGGATAGTCCGGAAAGTGGCCTTGAAAAAATGGCTCATTGATAGTAATGTTTTTATATCCCTTGGCAGAATTTCCCGGAACCAGCTCTGTAACACAGTCCACTAACAAAAATGGGTATCGGTGGGGAATACGCTTCATTATTTCATTGATGTCGAGATTCATAAAATTGGATTCCTTTCAAAAGATTGATTCACTAGTTATTCCACTTAATATGCTACAGGGACACCCTTTTTATGCTCAAATACAGAGCCCTTGGAGTATATATCTAGGGATTCAAGGGCTTTGCCTGTCCCTAGGGCTACGCAGGAGATGGCGTCATCGGCTATGTATACAGCGATTTTAGTGCGCTCTTGTATTAGCTTGTCAAAGCCGTACAGCAAAGCCCCTCCTCCTGTCATACAAATTCCCTGCTCACTAATGTCAGCAGCTAACTCAGGCGGTGTTCTTTCCAATACAGAGTGGACGCACTCCAAAATGTTTTGCACTGGCTCTTCCAGGGCTTCAATCATCTCTTCAGAGGATACAGTAACGGTTTTAGGTAAACCAGAAACTAAGTTACGACCCGTAACATCCATAAATATTTCTTCTTTTCTGGGATAAGCGGAACCGATATTTATTTTCATATCTTCAGCAGTTCTGTCGCCAATTAGAAGATTGTGTTTCTTACGCATATATTTCATAATCGCTTCGTCGAAATCATTACCTGCAGTTTTGATGGTTTCAGAGAGAACCGCTCCTCCGAGAGAAATAACTGCCACATCGGTGGTGCCCCCACCAATATCTATCAGCATATGCCCACAAGCCTTGGATATGTCTAAGCCAGCGCCTATTGCAGCTGCAATAGGTTCTTCTATGAGGTATATTCGGCCCGCACCTGCCTCTGCAGCAGCATCTAAAACTGCGCGCTTTTCAACCTCTGTTACACCACTAGGCACACAAATAACAACCCTGGGCTTTCCAAATAAGCGTTTGCTGGAAACCTTTTGCAGAAAATATTTTAGCATCTTTTCAGTGATTTCATAATCAGATATGACTCCTCCTGAAAGAGGTCGTGTAGCTATAATATTGCCGGGAGTTCTACCTAACATTAATCGAGCTTCATCCCCTACAGCCAGCACCTGACCAGTGTTTTTATCGATGGAAATAACGGATGGTTCCTTTAGTACAATTCCCTTACCTTTAATATATACCAGCACGCTAGCTGTGCCCAAATCAATGCCGATATCTCTAAATCCCAACAATGGCAATCTCACCTTTCCAATACACATACTTTTCATAAGTTAATAGTTCATGTTATTATTCTATATAATTCGCCAAAATCCTCCTTTTCCACAAAGAAAAACATGACCTTCGCAGCATGTAGCTGTATGCGTCATGTTAATCTTTCTTTTCATTGTATTATTGCACATCTCATATGCTCTCTCTGTCTATAAAATCCTTTGTTTTACTCAGGATGACAGATTTTTGTGGGATACCTGAATAGTCACTTTTTTATCGTAATTGGAATCATTAGTCTGCCAGACCACTTGACTTATATTTAATGCGGGTTGCTCTGCCGCCTCTTATGTGTCTTTCGGCTTTATTTTGTTCTAGTACCTTTTTTACTTCATCTGAAATAGTGGGGTTTATCTTCGGAAGGCGTTCCGACACGTCCTTATGTACAGTGCTCTTGCTCACTTTAAACACTTTTGCTGCTTCCCGCACGGTTGCCTTCGATTCAATTATGTAATGTGCAATCTCTAGAGCCCTCTCTTCAATATAATCCTTCAAAATCCATTCCCCCCTACACTTACTATATTTAAATAATTATGCAGGGGGGTTGAGTTATAGAATGCAATTACAAAATTAAGATTTATTTTCCTTTATATAGTCTTGAGGATCCTGTATCTCACCATCAAGCCAAACTTCAAAATGAAGATGGGCGGCCTCTGTAATTTCAAAGCCTGCAGACCGGCCAATACCACTAATAACCTGATTTGCCTCCACCTGCTGACCTTCTTTAACCATATCCTTTGTGGATAATCCAATGTATACTGTTTTAAGGTCATTTCCATGATCTAAGGTGATGACAATGCCCTGTAATGGATCTTCTTTAATGCTCTCTACCTTACCAGCTAGAGCTGCCCTTACTTCATCACCTAAATCGCCAGCAATGTCCATTCCAGTATGGGTGGTCCATTCCTTCAGGGTCTCAGAATAAACTAAAGAATCTACGCTATAGGCCTGTATTATTTCTCCATTTACAGGCATGTTCATAGAATTCTTAGACTTATCTCCGGACTTATCTCCCGTAGATGATCCAGCTCCCTTATCAGATGCACTTACTGTTTGGGTTTTCGACTCATCATCTTTTCCTGCGGTCGTTCCCTTACCAGATTCAGAAGGCTTTGTGTTCGTTCCACTGACTTTTGGACTTTTATTGCCTCCAGATTTCTCAGTGTCACTTTGCAGATCACCTGATGAGGTTTCGCCTGATGGCTCTGGGTCTGTAACATCGGTTATGGAAATATCAATATCTTCACCTGTACCTGTACCACCCTTCACTGCAATGTTCGTATCAGGAACCCACTTGTCCTCTCCTTCACCAATATCGTCTTTTTGCCTATTACCCTGTGTAAGCGCAGCTGTGGTTGCGACAATTCCCAAGCATACTAGTAAAATAATATAAAAGCCAAACTGATTGAAAAATTTGCTTAAGCTCTTTTTACTAAATGCTTGTTTCCATTTTTGCTTCCCTATATCTTTTGTCATTTTTTATTACACCTCCACTTGTATTCTTGCCACTTTTAAGGCACTTATACAGCAGAGGATGGCTTTAATTAGCTAATATTTGCTTATTTCTACTCCTTTATAATAATGTTTTAGAATCTCTGTATAGTTATTACCCCTATCAGCCATACGATCTGCACCTACCTGGCTCATCCCTACCCCGTGACCAAATCCTTTGGTGTTCATCGTAATACTGTCCTTGCCAAATACAAAGCTGATGTCTGTAGAATTAAGCCCATATAGCAGGCGGAAATCAGTTGCTCGTAGTTTCTTTCCTCCCACGCTTATATCTTGGATTCTTCCACTGTCTGTATATCCATTAATTTTTATTTGAGAGGACAGATTATTCGGATCTAGCTTGATTCCATATTTAGAATTAAACTTATCAGCAAATTGTTGATTAGATATGGATACACTACCTTCAAATTTAGGTGCATTCTCTTCTCCAACACTTTCAACAGAAGTATAATAAGGTAATGCGTTTGAAAACACTTCGCTTACCTCCTCAGTTCTACCATTACTGGTTGAATGATAGAATACCTCAATGGGCTTCCCATTGTAAGTCATGATCTGCCCAGATGTCTCCTGAATCACCCTTCTTAGCTTCCCAACATAATCCTCATATTGGTCTCCCCAGTTCTTACGCATTTGATCTTCGGAAATCCATTCCTGACAATGGGCGAAAGAGCTACATACGTCTGCTCCGCTTACTTGATTACAGCCTCTGCCACCATAAGCAGGCATCTTGTAAATAGTCAAGGTTCTAGCAGCCACTGCTTGTGCTTTCAATGCTTCTTCGTTGTAGGATGCAGGCATTTCTCCAGCCACTACACCTAGGAGATATTCTTCTAAGGACATCACAACTAGCTTCTTTTCCCGATGATTATACATAGATATGTTCTTCTCGTCTTTATTGCTCTCAATGATAATTTTCTTTGGGTCTTTATCCGGGTTGACAGTTGCTTGGGGGCCCCCCACTCCTCCTTCATCTGGCTTAGCTGAAATCAAGTTGGCTATAAGGGAGGTAATCAGCAGCAGTCCTATAGCTACAACGGCTATCCCTCTTGTTGTTGGTCTCATGTGTCGAATCCCTCATTTCTCTAAATGTACTTAATCATTCTATGAAAGATTTTTCACCTTTAGAACAATTTACTTTTCTTATTTTTTTCCTAATATATAGAAGCATTATTGGTAAGAATAGCTTTTATAGGTATTGATATGAAGATAGGAGATTCAAATGTTTAGTTTTTTGAAAACCTTATTTAATAAAAAGCAAAGTAATACAGAAGACATGAATGTGCAAAGCGATGAGCTAAAAAAGTTCAGGCTATCAGGCAACATTCGTGATAACATAGATCGCTTAACTAATATAATGAACAATTCTGGAGATATTAAGACCCGTGAGTTCAATATTACTGGAAGCACTATGAAGGCTGCCATTATATATATTAGCTCTCTGGCCAATGAGGATATGATACAGGAGCATATTCTAAAACCACTTATTATGGAATCTGCAACCATGTTTAATAAAACCCAGGTAAGCTTCCACGAAATAAAAAATTCCATGATGAGTGTCAGCAGTATAAAGGAAGCAGAAACCTTTGATGAAATTGTGCTAGATGTCATGTCTGGAGATACATTGATTATCATTCAAGGCTTTACAAGAGGTCTGATAATAAGTACCAAGGATTATCAGGGACGACCCATCGGAGAGCCTGCCATAGAGCCCTCTATAAAAGGGCCACAAGAAGCATTTGTAGAAATTCTAGAGGTAAACATTGGGCTAATTCGCCGAAGACTTCGCGATCCAAACCTATGCTTTGAAATGAGTAAGATAGGGAGGCGTTCAAAAGCTGACTATTCGATTGTTTACATCAAAGGTATTGCTAAAGATGATTTAGTAAGGGATATAAAAAAGCGTTTTACAGAGCTGAATCTGGATGGACAAGCAAGTGTATCACAAATGGGCACAATGATTGTAGACCATCCTAAATCCATTTTCCCACAGATACAAGCTACTGAAAGGCCAGACAAAACTGTCTCTGCTTTAAGCGAAGGCAGAGTAGCTGTTATGATGGATGGGTCTCCAGATGTCATTCTATTACCAGCAACCTTTCCAATTTTAATGCAAAGCTCTGATGATTATTTCGAAAATTGGCTCATTGCATCCGTAATACGAATATCTCGATATGTCGCTTTTTTTATTTCCGCTACTTTTCCAGCAATATATATAGCATTAACTTCCTTTCATCCCGGTATGCTTCCTACAGAACTAATTTTATCTATTGCACGCACAAGGACTGGAGTTCCTTTTCCCGCTATGATTGAAGCTCTAATTATGGAAACTGTTTTGGAGCTTCTTCAGGAAGCGGGTGTTAGATTACCCAGGGTAGTTGGCCAAACTGTTTCTATAGTAGGCGGCCTGGTTATTGGGCAAGCCGCTGTAGCTGCCGGTGTAGTAAGCCCTATTATGGTTATTGTAGTTTCCATTACTGCAATTTCTTCATATGCCATACCGGATTATAGCCTCGGTCTAGCAACCCGTATTGTTAGAGTTCCTTATATGATACTAGCCACAGTCTTTGGAAGCTTTGGTATAGCTATTGGCATGCTAATGTCACTTATTTATGTAGCTTCTCTTAAAAGTTTTGGTGTAAACTATCTTAAGCCTATTTCTACAGATAGTATGAATGACTGGAAAGATTCAATAATCCGTGCACCTTTATTAAGTATGTTCAAACGCCCTGAAATGTTAGACCCTCAAGACCCTGTTAGAATGACCCCTAAGCATAGGAGAGACTCTGATGAACACTGAGAAGCTAAACCCAAGGCAATTAATAACAATTACAGCTGCTGCCATCTTCGGGATTGATATTCTAAGGGTTCAGCAGAGAATTGTTTTATTGTCTGGTCAAGACGCCTGGATATCCATAACAATAGGAGGTTTACTTACAATTGCTGCTGGAGTAATTGCCTATTTTTTAGCTGCTATATATCCTGATAAAGATTTACCAGAAATAATTTTAGAAATATGCGGAAAGTTTTTTGGTAAAATCATCCTTTTAAGTGTCTGTGCTTATGTATTGCTCTATTCTGGATTTTCATCAAGAATTTTTGTGCAAGCACTTAAAATGTTTCTGGTAGATCGAACTCCTATTTATGTCTTGGTAATTTCAATGGGAGTTGCCACAACTTATGCTGCCTATAAGGGTATCAACACCATAGGGAGCGTTGTTGATATAGTTTTTCCACTTATGTTTATAACAATTTTGGCAACATTGTTATTGTCTATTTCACAGGCTGACATCATTTATATAAAACCAGTGTTATTTGAAAATACGAAAAATGTTGCTAGAGCGATATTACCTAGTTATACCAGGTTCACAGGCTATAGTGTTATTCTCTATATCTTCTGTCATACAAAAAGAACAAAGGAATCCATTCGTTTTTTTCTAGCTGGGCTGATAATACCAATATTTTTTTATATCGCTCTAACAGTAGTCAGCATCATGGTGTTCGGTCCAAAGGACCTTGTTACACTAATTTACCCGACATTAACCTTGTTTAAGACAATTGAGTTTCCAGCAGCCTTTATGGAGAGACTAGAATCTTTTGCGGCTGTCTTATGGATTGGCATTGTCTTTCTGTCAGCAATTTTGTTTAATTATACGTCCTCTCGTAATCTGACTGTGTTTTTTTCCATAGATGACAAATATCGAAGATATGTAGCCTTAGCTCAATTTCCCATACTCATTTTCATTGCTCTTTTTCCTGATACTGGTTTAGAGGTGATTGACTTTATAGGAAAACTTGCGCCACTACATAATATTTTAGGATTAGGAGTCATACCTGCTTTATTGGCAATTGGACTTATAAAGAAGAGAAAGGAAGCTGGCAATGAAGCGTAAATTACTAATATTATTAATTGTTATATTAAGTATAAGCCTACTGACAGGTTGTTGGGATAGAAAAGATATTGAAACCCGTGGTTATGTGCTAGGTGTAGCAATTGATATGAATCCCCCAAGCTCTCAGAAAGCCGAACAAAATCAGCTTAGTAAACAGATAGCTGAAAAAAAAGAAAAAATGGATGAAATGGAAGATATGGACATCCATTTAGGAAGCCACCAATATGCTATGACAGTTCAATTGCCGATACTAAGAAAAAGCGGAAGTGGATCTCAAGCCGGGTCTGGAAGTGGCAGCGGCGCTGCTGGTAAAGCGACTTTGGAAATAACCCAAATTGGCAATTCCTTTTTTTCAATGCAGCGAGAGATGCTGTCTCGTACCAGTCTTTCACTCTATTATGAACACTTACAGGTAATTGTTCTATCTGAAGAGGTAGCAAGGGGAGGCGTTGAAGAAATCATAGATTTTTTTGTTCGGGATCCAGAAATGCGGAGAAGGGTAAAGGTATTTGTAAGCAAGGATGAGGCTAAGGACGTTTTAAGTGTTGAACCGATGATAGAAGAATTTTCTTCTATATATCTAGCCAATATACCGCTTAATGCTAGAAGTAATTCTAGAATCATTCATAAAACAGATCTAGGAGAAATAATAAAATTAATACACGCTGGAGTTGACTTCGTACTACCCATGGTTCAAATTGCTGTAAACGAAATAAAGGCTAGTGCTGGTGCGGCATTTAAAGATAATAAAATGGTAGGCTGGGTAAGCGAATTGGAAATGGAATCTATAAAATTAATTCGCAACTTATATTTAGGAGGTGTTATTACAGTCTTATCTCCAGAGCATGGACAGGGAATCATCGCTATGGAAGTAACTAGTGCCAAATCCAAAATCACTCCTGTTATAGTCGACGATGAAGTCACCTTTAACATTGATGTAAAAATAAAAGGAAACTATGCAGAGAATATGTATATCCACACCCATGCAGAGCTTGATGATAGCTTTATGCATAAGCTTGAAATAGCATATGAAAAAGAGGTTGAGAAAATGTGCCAAAATACCGCCAAAAGAATGCAAATAGAATATGAAGCCGATGTTTTCCGACTCAATCAGATTCTGCAGACAGAAGAACCTGCTTATTGGAAAGAGATGGCTGATCATTGGGATCTAATGTATCCTCATGTAGGAATAAATATAAACGCAGATGTCTCCTTGCAGCTCATTGGGCTGGTAAAGTAGAAGTATTTATATTTTCAGGCTTTCAATATTAGATAACCTTTACTTTTAAATTCTAAATCACATTATATTCACTCAAGCTATCCCTTAAATCATCAACACCTGTAAAATGTATTGCTTCAAATCCCAGACTTTTGGCAGCCAAGATGTTTTCTAGTGTATCGTCTATAAATATTGTTTCTTTGGGGCGAATTCCATATGCTGTTGCCAATTTTTCATAAATCTCTTTTTCTGGTTTAAGTAGCCCTACCCTGTATGAGACAATGCCTCCATCAAAGCACTTGAAAAACTCATAACTCCTTGTGACATTTTCAAAGGCTAATTGATGAAAGTTAGAGAGATAGTAAGAGCTGTAACCCTTGTCTTTTATTTTAATCAAGAGGTCTACTATCTCATCTATAGGCGTGAGCATTTGATACCAGTCATCCATAACAGCCTTGATCAGTTCGCTGTTTTCTTTGTTTCTTTCACATATCCTATCTATAGCTTCATTTTCAGTGATTGTCCCTCTATCAAGCATTAGCCACTCTGGGCTTTTAAAGATGGCTTCATTTATTTCGCGAATGCTTTTCTCATCTGAAATTTTCTTAGATAGATACTCTAAGGGCTTGAAATTAAGTAATACTTTTCCCAAGTCGAATACAATGTTTTTTATCATGAAGTTTCTCCAGTCCTTTTATCATATTGGTCTTGCTACACTAACCCAAAATATTTCTCAAAAAAAACAAGTAGTTTTTTAATAATGCTCTGCTTTTTGATAGCACGTCCTCCACCAAAACGTGAAACAGGTGGCATAATTTTATCGATATCTGTACCTGTCGTTTTAAGAGTTCCATCTCGGAAGGCATTGTCCAAAAATCGCCTAGTGTCTTCCGGCTTTAATTTTTCCTCATCTATAATAGCTGCAATATCTACTTCTCGACGTTCATTCAAGAATTTACGCCAATCATCATCTACATTTGTCGCCATGTTTACCTGCTCTATGAAATCCTTAATAAGCTCTTTTTTACTGCGAAGCTCAAGGCTTGAATTTATGGCTTTATCAATAGTGGTCAATATCGTCTTGTCTTTACAATTTGATTCCTGATATTTCGCCACTAGCATTAGAATATAATCTATATTTACTTCAATCTGTCTTATAAGCTCTATCTCGAAAATAATGTCATCATTGATGGTTTCTTTATCACCAGTTGTACCTTTTTTATAATCCTGGTACAAATCAATATAATTGCTTTGATAGTCTTGGAAATCTCTCTCAGACAAAATTTCATTACCTTCAAATTCATCAAATGAGGTCAAAATATTTCTCATTCTTAGAATTGCACCATATAGCCGAATAAAATCTTTTTCTAATTCTTCTCCAATAATTGCTTGACCAAGAGGATACTGAGTAGTTAGACTTAAAATCAAGTCTTTATAACCTGGTTTATATTCTCCTTTATCGTCATAACCATTATAGTATTCTTCGTAGGTTTTGAGCAACACAATACCGCCAGCATCCTTGTTTCCAAAAAGAGCAATAGCCTTATCGGTTTCTTCTTTCAAATCACGAAAGCATACAATATTTCCAAAGGTCTTTACGCTGTTTAAAATACGATTAGTCCGAGAAAATGCCTGAATCAGTCCATGTTGTCTCAGATTCTTGTCTACCCAAAGCGTGTTTAAAGTGGTAGCATCAAAGCCTGTCAGGAACATATTTACAACAATCAACAAGTCAATTTCTCGATTTTTTACACGCAGTGAAAGATCCTTATAATAGTTCTGAAACTTATCTGAGGAAGTGTCATAATTCGTGTTGAATGTAGTATTATAGTCCTTGATTGCTGATTCAAGAAAATCTCTAGAACTCTGATCTAGGTTTTGTGTATTAAAATCTTCCTCTGGTAACAGCCCATCAACTTCCTCTTCATTGGCACTAAAGCTAAAGATGGTGGCTATCTTGAGGTCGCGTCTCTTCTTCGTAATCTGTTTTCTAAACTCAGCATAATACTTTATCGCCATAGGAATAGAAGCAACTGCAAATATGGAATTAAAACCAGCAACACGCCTCGTTTCTCGTTTTTCAATCGTTTTCTTGGAATCTTGCTTGTCA